>NZ_PXUD01000031.1:0-56192 GCF_003390965.1 Salinivibrio sp. HTSP | reverse complement strand
CTCTGGCTCTGGCTCTGGCTCTGGCTCTGGCTCTGGCTCTGGCACGGTATTGGCTTCGCTTTCGCTATCAGATGCAAGGGTTTCTTGCGATTGTTGCGGGCTCGCCTCATCAATCGGTGTTTCTACCGATGTGGTTGACTCTGCCGTCTCTTCCGCCCCGTCTGACGCAGTCGTTGGCGACGCTTGTTCTGGTTCAGGCTGTGTCTGGTCTTTTTTCCGACCCAAACCCAACCATGACATAAATCCACGTTTCTTTTTTTCTGCCATTGGCAAATCCTAAAGCATGCTTGATACAATCAGCGACTCAATACCGAATCGACATAGTCTATCACCTTCTTTACGGTCAAAAAATCTATGGTTAAACGCGCCAACCGCAAATCTTCATCGGCTCACGCCTCTCGGGGAGCTGGGTCTGTTCGTATTATTGCTGGCCGCTGGCGTGGCCGTAAGCTTGTGGTGCAAGATGCGCAAGGGTTACGCCCGACGACCGACCGGGTAAAAGAAACCGTGTTTAATTGGCTGGCACCCTATTTACCGGGGGCACGCTGTCTGGATGTGTTTGCTGGCAGTGGCGGATTGGGCTTTGAGTCCCTCTCTCGCGGCGCCGCTTGGACGCAGTTTTGCGAAAAAAACCCCGCGGCAGCCAAGCAACTGCGAGATAACCTCGCGCAGCTTGGCGCAGAGAATGCGCAAGTAGACAGCACCGATGCCCTAGCGCTTCTCGCGACCCCGCCGAAAAACGGCCCATTCGATGTGGTCTTCGTCGATCCCCCGTTTCATCAAGGGTTGCTTAACGACACCTTGGCTGCGCTAGAAAACAACGGATGGCTCGCACCTGGGGCATGTATTTACGTTGAAGCGGAGAGTGAGCTGGATGACTATCACGTCCCAGGAAGCTGGCACTGCCACCGTGAAAAGCGTGCTGGACAAGTCAACTTCCGTCTCTATTTCAACGACAAGGCATAAGAGAAACGCAATGAAAGGATTAATTTTACTCGCCAAAGCCGCCATCGCCTTTGTGTGGCTCGTATTGATTGCCAATATTGTCCATCCGTTTCCGGGTGTGGCCGCCATGGCACTTTATATTATGACGGGTTTTTTGCTGGTCATGCACGGGCTACAAATGCTGATTTTTTTGGGGGCGTTTGGCGATAAAATTGCCATGAGCCGCTGGGAAAAGTGGTCAATCCTAATTTTTGGGATTTTTGCGCTGCTCGATATTCGCCGCAAGCATATGATGTAGCCCTCACTCACGACTATGCTGGCATTGCCAGCATAGTTCAAAACTGCCGGCGTTCTCTTCCCCACAGTGCTCGCATACCCAGTGCGTCTCGCTTTGCGCTTCATACGCCTGCAGTAGTTGCCTTGCTTGAGCGACGTTTTCTGGGGCAACCCATAAGGTCACACCTTGCACATCGGCGGGTAACTCGCCCACTGCTGCACTTAACGCTTCGCCTTTCAATACACAATCAATATGGTGGCTGGCTAACAGGCCTTTTAGGCTATGGGCCTCCAGTGTATTCATCGCTTGATAGACTTTTTCCATCCTCACCCTCCTTGAGCGATCACCACCGAGGCACTGATCAGTGCTTGCGCGAAAAAGTAACTCGACATCACCATCGCTTGTGCAGGGCGAAATTCACCTTTAAATCGGACAAACGCCAGCACCGTATCTGACACCATAAAACAGATAGCGCCAGCCAGTGCGAGCGCCGCCGCGGGCGAGTGGGTATTCAGCCAATATTCACCCGCCGCCCATACCATCTGGGTGATCACGGCAATATACACGGCCACAGGCAGCGCGAGCTGGCCTAAGTTTGGGAGCAGTAAAAGAAAGACGATAATGCCCAGTCCCGATAGCATAGCGGGCAACCACCACACCATATGGCCATCAAACTGTGCCCAAAACGCGAAGATATAGACAAGATGGGCGAGCAAAAAGCTGGTTAACCCCTGCACAAATCTGTCTTTAGGGAGCATTAAAAAGACATCACCCACCACGGAAAACAACAACGCGACGAACACCCATTGCGCATAATGAGAGGCGCTAATGTGAGTGCCCACTATCGCCATTAGCATCACAATAGTCAGCGGTTTAAACAGATAAAACTGCCAACGCGGGCCCCGGTAGGCTGCGGAGATATGCAGCAGTCCAGAACAACAGACAGCGAACCAGCTCCACATGAGTATCATTCCTTTCAAGACAAGGACGCCAAGTCTAGGCAGGCTGGCGGAGATGTCCAGCGTCCCTTGATGAGAACAAGATCCAGTTTAAAAAAATCGTAACGTTAACCGTGAGGTGACAACCGATCATTATGGTTAGCTAACCACTCCACTGCGGCCACACTTGCGCGTAAAAACCAATTGCCCCCGCGGTAAACAGCAGGATAAGCCCCGCGGCAAGCCGCCAAATCAATCGGTTGCTTCGCGGCACTAATTCTGACTCACAATATTTGCTCACCGATATAAATTCACGTATATCGTCCACTTCGTAACCCTCTTCATGAACGACCTTATTACGAATCGTCGCCACAAAGCGCAATTTCTTGATCACCTCATGCGGCAGGCGTTTTTGGCTACTGTCGATAAGCTGATGAAGCCCTTTCCCTTCGGCGTGATAGTGCTCACGCAGCAAGCTTTCTAGGCGCTTACTGTGCTTAATTACCACTGCGACGTCATCCATGGTCTCTCTCCTTACCGGCTCCCACCTTATAAGTATGGTGGTTTTTATACCATTTAGGGGCTTCAGGCTTCATGATTGCGATCTGATCCTGTCATCCTATATTCAATCAGTTATGACCGCCCTTGTCGTCAAAAGTGTCATCATTTATGGCACCAACCACGCGGTGGCGCGATAACGCTGGAGTACAGCAGTGGTCAACGCCGCCCCCGCAAAGGCATACAGCGTCAGTAAGGGGATCCAAACCAGTGCGGGCGATAAGGTGGGCCAATAAGCACGCACGGGCCAGAGAAACACTGGGTGAATCAGGTAGATCCCGAGACTATAACGACTTAAGGTCGCCAACCACGATGGGGTTGCTTTCCCCGCTCGCCATTGCCTCACCGCCAGAAACAAGGCAGCACTGATCAGTACCGTATTAACCGTGGTATACGACAGCCACCCCTCGGTAATATATTGTTGATGCGTAACACTGGTGGTCAACACGTGATACTCGGTCATCCCCAACGCCAACAGGCCCAGCCCCCACCACAGTGACAACGCACGTGGCGCTTGGTGCAGCCAATAGCCGAGCCATAAGTAACCGCCGTACAGGATAAAATCATTCCGCCACCAGCCATGCGCGCCGGTTAAATACCAAGCGGTGACGCCTATCCACGCCATGCCAACCAACGCCACTGACCATGGCGGTAAGCGTGGCACTAACGGACGCAGCAAGGGCACCCAAAGTAGCAGCGGAATGTAATAGTAAAAAAAACCGAGGTGATAATAGGTTTCATGATCAGGCGCCGCCTCGAGTGTTTGAACGACGGTCTGCCACGAAAAACCATCCGGCGTCAGTCCAGACAGGCACGCAAAAGCCAACGACCACACCAAAAAGGGCACCACCACCTTAACCACGCGGCGGCGGATAAAATGGCGCAAACTGAAAGGGCGCGTCGACGAGAGCAACAGTAAGCCCGAGATCATGATAAAAATCGGCACTGCCCAGCGACTCGCACTGTTTAGCCCCACCGCGATGGCCCAATCACTCAGCGCGATATCACCGATTTGAAACCGATACGGACCGAGTACATGAATCGCCACCACGAAAAAAGCGGCGAGGACACGCAATATGTCGAGGTAATCAATATGTGTCTGTGTTTTAGTCTGTTGCATTTGTTAACACTTTTAACCCGTTACCGATTCGAGCACCCATCCATCATACGCCAACTTCCCGTCAAATGATGTCCGTTAAAGTCATTATCCAGTCAAATATGTTATTTTTTAAGTTAATCAGCAGCACACAGATCGCGTTTTAACCTTAATAACCAGCTTTTAATCTTGCTATTTAAGTTAAAAAACAATTAACATTCGGCCTCCTTTTCCCATAGACGGGAAATGCAGTACAACCAAGGAGACCAATCCCATGCACTCAAGTACCACTGAGCAACAAGGTGGGCCGCACAAGCGCACACTGTTTACGCGCTTTCTCGATACCGTCGAGTGGCTCGGTAACCTGCTCCCTCATCCAGTGACTTTATTCGCGCTTTTCTGTGTCGCTATCCTGCTCGCCTCGGGTATTGCTGGCTACTTTGATGTGTCTGTCGCCGACCCCCGCCCAGAGGGTGCCAAAGGGCGCGCGGCCGATGGCATGATTTATGTGCAAAGCCTGCTCAACGCCGAAGGCTTGCAAATGATCGTCACCAATTTGGTGAAAAACTTTACCGGCTTTGCCCCACTCGGCACCGTGCTAGTCGCCATGCTCGGTGTGTCAGTCGCAGAGCACTCCGGGCTGCTTTCCGCTTCGATGCGCGGTCTGGTGATGGGCGCGTCGCGTCGCACCGTGACCTTTACCATCGTGTTCGCCGGTATTATCTCGAATACGGCTTCAGAGCTTGGTTATGTGGTGTTAATCCCGCTTGCGGCGATGATTTTCCACTCATTAGGCCGCCATCCATTAGCCGGGCTTGCCGCCGCGTTTGCGGGTGTATCCGGCGGCTATTCAGCCAATTTATTGTTGGGAACTGTCGACCCTTTGCTCTCAGGGATCACCGAGTCAGCCGCGCAGATGATTGACCCGGATTACAGCGTTGGGCCTGAAATGAACTGGTACTTTATGTTCATTTCTACCTTCTTCATTGCCATTGTGGGCGCGTGGATCACCGATAAGATTGTTGAGCCTAAGCTGGGCCATTATGACCACAGCCAAGCCTCTGAAGATGTCGCCGCCGCCTCCGCGAGCAAGCTGAATGATGACGAGAAACGCGGCTTGCGCAATGCCGGGATTGCGGTGCTGATTGTCAGCGGTATTTTAGCGCTTACCATCGTCCCTGAGTGGGGGCCACTGCGTCACCCCGAGACTAATGAAGTGGCAGGCTCGCCGTTTTTGAAAGGCATTGTGGCCTTTATCATGGTGTTCTTTGCCGTCCCAGGTATCGTGTTTGGCCGCACCGTCGGCACCATCAATAACGATCGCGACGTGATTGATTCGATGTCTAAGTCGATGAGCGCCATGGGCATGTATATCGTGCTGGTGTTCTTCGCCGCGCAATTTGTGGCCTTCTTTAAATGGACTAATTTTGGCCAAGTGATTGCCGTCGGCGGTGCTGACTTCCTGCAAACCATCGGTTTAACAGGGCCAGCGTTGTTCTTTGCATTCATCTTGATGTGTGGCCTGATTAACCTCTCGGTCGGCTCAGCATCCGCGCAGTGGGCCATCACTGCCCCGATCTTTGTGCCGATGTTAATGCTGGTCGGGTATGCCCCAGAGACGATTCAATCGGCCTACCGGATTGGCGATTCAGTGACCAACATCATTACCCCGATGATGAGTTACTTCGGGCTGATTTTGGCGGTGGCGTGTCGCTATGTGAAAAATCTGGGGATTGGTACCTTGATTGCCACCATGTTGCCTTATTCGATGATATTTATGGTCGGATGGAGCATCCTATTCTACGTATGGGTGTTCGTGCTCGGTCTACCCGTTGGCCCTGGCGCAGAAACCTACTACAACTTCAACCAGTAACTTATCGTTATTCGGTGTTAAGGCAAGCGCTCGCGCTTGCCTTTTCTTTTTGCCGCGGCGCTTTTCCCACAAGTGTCATTTTCATCCATCCCTCAAGACGGTTATAGTAAGTCTATCTCAGTGATGGTAAACCAAGATGACAGATCTCGCCGACAGTCAGGATCAGCCGGCTTTTGATGCGCACTCTCTCGCCCGTGAAGCAGTGCTGAGCGATGCATTTAAACACCAGATAACACCTTTTTGGCAACAGCGTGAACAAGGCTACTTCCACGGTGAGGGCGGGTTGCGTTTGCACTGGTGCAGCTTTACCCATCCGCAGAACACGCGGGCAGTCGTGGTGGTCAATGGCCGCATAGAAAGCGTGATGAAGTATCAAGAGATCTTTTATGACCTCTTTCAGATGGGCTATGACGTCTACAGCTTTGATCACCGCGGCCAAGGGTTGTCCGAGCGGCTCGTGATCAAACCGCGCGATCTGGGTCATGTCGAACGCTTTGACGACTATGTCACTGATCTAGCGACTT
This sequence comes from Salinivibrio sp. HTSP, assembly GCF_003390965.1. NCBI lineage: Bacteria > Pseudomonadati > Pseudomonadota > Gammaproteobacteria > Vibrionales > Vibrionaceae > Salinivibrio > Salinivibrio sp. HTSP. The sequence continues at coordinate 49,981 of NZ_PXUD01000031.1, read as the reverse complement.
TTATGCAATTTATTGCCGCGCATCGGCAATACGACCAAACATTGATGCTCGCCCACTCCATGGGCGGGGCCATCGCCACACTCTATGCGCACCAATTTCCCCATGCCATAGACGGGCTTGCGATGACCGCACCGATGTTTGGCGTGCAAGTGAATCCTTGGCTTGGGCGTATCGCGCCTTGGCTATGCCGCTCGTTAGCGCGCTATCAGCATCCACCTCGCTTTGGGCCCGGCCAAGTGGGTTATCGCCATGTGCCGTTTGAGCAAAACCGCTTAACCCATTCTCGAGCACGCTACGCCTGGTTTCGTCAGCTCTACATCAATCAGCCCCAGTTGCAAATCGGCGGGCCAAGTGCGCGCTGGATTGCCGAGGGCATGGGAGCGGCCCAGCACTGCTTAGTCATCGCCCCCCAATTGGCGACCCCGATACTTATTTGCCAAGCCGGCGGCGAACAGATTGTGTCTAATCCCGCCATGGCCGAGTTCCATTTTTTACGCCGGCAAGCCAATCAGCCGAGTCAATGGCAGTTTTTCCAAGGTGCGCGGCACGAAATCTTGTTTGAAACCGATACACATCGCCAAGCAGCATTCACGGCCATCGATGGTTTTTTTCAAACTCAGTGCCAACGTTAAAAGCGGAAATCGAACAGTGAGAAGGTTCCCTTTTTCGCCGTCGTCAGTTGCAGTAGACTCAAACATACTGTGATTGTGATCGCCTAACTAATGAGGACATGATGTACAAACTCGTCGCTTCTGATCTCGATGGTACCCTGCTCACCCCAGAGCACAGTATCGCACCCTATACCAAACAGGTGTTGGAACAACTGCATCAGCAAGGCATCCACTTTGTATTTGCCACCGGGCGTCATCATGTTGACGTGGCTAGCATTCGTGAGACCGTCGGCATTCCTGCATACATGATCACCTCCAATGGCGCACGCGTGCATGACAGCGATGACAATTTGGTATTCCAACACAATGTTGACCCTGAGATTGTTGCCAACCTCATCAATGAGGTGAAACAAGATCCGACCGTCACTATTCATCTGTATCGCGATAATGACTGGCTGCTGAGCAAAATGGATGAAGAGCTCGCCCGCTATCATAAAGACTCTGGCTTTAACGCCCAGGAGTTTGATGTCGACAACCCACCGGTCGATAACATCGCGAAGATTTTCTTTATTCGCCACGATCACGACCACTTACTCAAATACGAACACCAGTTTTTGTCCCAGTATGGCGAGAGCATCAGCGTGGCATTTTCGACGCCATTCTGCTTGGAAGTCATGGGTAATGGCGTGTCCAAAGGCGCGGCGTTAGAGGAAGTGGCACGTCGTCATCAGCTCAACTTGGCCGACTGTATCGCCTTTGGTGATGGCATGAACGATGTGGAAATGTTGCGCGCCGCTGGGCAAGGCTTGGTGATGGCCACCGCCCAAGCACGTGTCAAATCCACCCTCTCAGATAAAGCCATTATTGGTAGTCACGCTGATGAAGCGGTAGCGCGCTATTTGAAAGCGCACCTATTAGACTCCCTTTTATAAGCGACCTGGCTCTCACCGTGAGCCAACAGGCGTCTGATAGCGATGCACTATTCCCCCGCCATCGCCAAGATTGCCTGCCATTGCGCTGTGGTAACCGGCATCACACTCAGTCGGTTACCTTTTTTCACCAACGGCATCTCAGACAGTGCCGGGTTTTGCTTCATTTCAGCCAACTTAATCAGTGGCAGATGACGCTGATATGCCACATCCACCATAAACCAACGCGGTGTCTCAGGCGTGGCTTTCGGATCAAAGTAGCCGCTTTGTGGCTCAAACTGAGTATGATCGGGGTAACACGCGCGCACGACGGTGGCGATCCCCACCACACCAACGTGTTTGCATGAGGAGTGATAAATCAACACTTCATCGCCAACGCTTACCTCATCACGCAACATATTGCGTGCCTGGTAATTGCGCACGCCCTCCCAACATGAAACCTTTTGCTACTTTAGTGTGTCTATCGAAAAGGTATCTGGCTCTGTTTTAAATAACCAATAACTCATGCTAGCTTGCTCTTAACCGGATGATGGCGGCAATCTTGCCCTGCCCGTAATCCAGGCGCAAGCCTCTCTTTTTCGCTCAGTACAAGGAGTTTTTCGTGCCATCTTTTCGCCCTCTTATTATCGCGTCGGTCAGTATGCTGACCCTCGCAGCTTGCAGCAGCAGTCCTTCGGGCCCCGTAGAGCTTGGGCATCGTAGCGATAAAGTTGACACGGGTCTGGTTCATACGCCGCAGCCTTTTATGCAAACCGGCCAAATCGCTGTCAGTCCCGAAACAGCCAGCTTCACGCCGTGCGGCAGTCAAAAGCAATATTGGCTGGATTTAACTGCCGATCAACGCGCAACCTTATCCCAGCAGGCCGGGCCGGTATACAGTGAATTTGAGGGCTACTTTACGCCGGTGTCACGCCGCGGATACAGTGCTGATTACCCCGCTGCGGTGACCATGACACGCTTAAATATGCTCACCAGCGAACTAGAGGGATGCGCGCAACCGCGTAATACCTTGTTGGCGGAAGGACAGACCCCGACCACCTGGTCGGCGGCCGTCGGTCAAGGACACCTCGCTTGGGAAAGCGAGCAAGACTCACAAGAGCGCCCGCTCAGCGGACAAAGCATGAGCCAAGAGCAAGCACAATTCCGAGCCCAACAAGCCGCTTTAACGCTTAGCGCGCAAGGCTGCCAACAAAGCGCTAACACCCTCTATGGCTGGCAAGCACGTTTAAAAACAGCGAAAGGCACTTACCAAGGGTGTGCGATCTTGCCGTCAGTGGATACCAGTCAGCATTGGGCGGGCGAATACCAAGGTACCAGCCAGTCGCCCGGCCAACCGACACTGACCACACAACTGACCTTGCTGCCCGATCATAGCGCCATCACCAGCTACCACCCACAAGGGGAAGCGGTGACCAAAGAAACCGGGATTTGGCAGCCGATCGGGGACAATCAAGTGCAAGTGCTCACTACTCGCAGTGGTGAGCAAATGGTGGTGTCTGAGCGCATATATACACGTAACGGGTTTACCCTCACCGCCTCCGAGGAAACCTTTAATGGCAATACCTACTCATTAGGTCATGACGGCTTAACGCTGAGGCTCAAAGTCGGGGATGCCGTGAACGTATCAAACCAAACCGGCATTAAAGGCAGCGCCGAGAAAAACCCGCGCGTTGAGCAAGCACTCAAAGACTACCTCAGCGATAACGGCCAAACCGGCCCACTCACCTATCGCTGGCTCACCCACGATCTCAATCAAGACGGGCAGCCTGAGCTGTTGGTCTTGACCGACAGCTGTGGCAGTGGCGGCTGCACCTTATTGGTGTTTAAAGGCGACGCGCAAGGCTGGCAGTTTAATAGCCGCATGACACTGGTGCATGTGCCGCTTTTATTAGCACGCAACCAAAGCCAGGGTTGGCATGATCTAATCGTGCCGGTCGGTGGCGGTGGTGCGCCGGCAGGCCACCATGTGATGCGATTTGATGGGCAGCGTTATCCACTTAACCCCAGCACTGCGCCTCGCGCGCCCAAACCGGATGGCTCAGACACCGCCTTATTTGCCGATGGCATCTATGCCACCCAGCAAGGGGCGGTATTGGGAGAAGAATAACGTAGACGCGCGCGACCGTGGCACGTGAGCTCGCATTCCTTGTCGGACTTGCGCACAATAGCAACCTGACACCTTGAGGAGAGTCTGATGGCCCGTTCGCCCTGCCGCCAATGCGGTTTTACCTATCACTGTATCTGTCACTGCTATTGGCCGCTGGAAAGCCAATTGCAATGCGTGCTGGTGATGCACGAAAACGAAGCGGCGCGCCAATCCAACACCGGCAAACTGGTTAAAGCGGCGCTGCCCGACACGAAAATCGAAATTTGGCAACGCAAGCAACCACCGCAAGCCTTGCTCGACAGCTGGGCGCGCGGTGATGTGTCACCTTGGTTGTTGTTTCCCAGTGATGATGCTATCCCGGCAGATAGGCTATTTGCTGACGCGGTTCGGTCTGTCTCTTGCGCGGATGGGTCAGTCTCTTGCGCGGAGGCGTTAGCCGCCACCAAAGCGCCTCGCGCGCCGTTACAGTTTGTGGTGCTGGATGCGACTTGGCAGCAGGCGCAAAAAATGCTCAATAAAAGCCCGTGGCTCCATCGTCTGCCGCGGGTCAGTTTGCCGTCGACTGCGGCCTCACAATATACACTCAGGCGCAACCAACCACCGGGACACTTGTGTACCAGTGAAGCGGTGAGTGCATTACTACGAAGCCAAGGCGACGTGAACGCCGCCACGCAGCTGGACCATTTTCTGGTCCACTTTATGAAGAGCTACGAGGCCGATCGCCACCATCACACCACACCGCTCGCCGCCCCAAAGATGCTGCCCCCAAAAGAATGAACAAAAAACGCCGAGCACAGCGCACTGCCATGCTCGGCGTTTAAGTCGTTTATGGGCTACAGCTTAAAGCGGCTGATCTCTTGCTCAAGGCTATGAGAAAGCTCGGATAACGTCGCGGCTTGACGCGCGGCTTCATCCGCTTCGGTCGATAGCTCATTGGACACATCGCGAATGCCTTCTGAATTACGGGTGATCTCCGCGGTGACGCTCGATTGCTCTTCCGCTGCCGAAGCAATTTGGGTGGCCATGTCGCTAATCTGGCTCACCGCTGCGACAATCTGGCTCAAGCTTTCGTTCGCCGCGCTGGCATCGTCCACACTGGCATGCGCACGTTGCTGGCTATCTTGCATCATGGTCACCGCGCGACCGGTTGCCTGCTGCAAGGTATCAATCATCTGCTGAATTTCGGTGGTTGAAGCATGAGTACGCTGGCTCAATATCCGTACCTCATCAGCCACTACCGCAAAACCACGGCCATGCTCACCGGCGCGTGCTGCTTCAATCGCGGCATTCAACGCCAGCAGGTTAGTTTGTTCGGCCACTTCTTGAATGGTCGACAAGATGCTAGTGATGCTGTGCGCATGCTGATCCAGCTCACCAATCACACCGGTCGCCGCTTCCACTTCACGGGCAAGCTCGGTGATCGAGTCCTTACTTTGCTCCACTTGCTGGCCGCCATCGTTGGCGACGCTTTCGGTCTCTTGGGCGGTGCGCGCGGTGTTATCGGCATTGCCGGCAATATCTTGGGTCGCCGAGGCCATTTCATGGATAGCGGTCGCCACCATATTGATTTCATCTTGCTGATGACCAATCCGAGTGGAGCGCTCTTCGGCTTGTGCCGCGGTCAGCTCGGCTTGTTGCTTGAGCGAGCCAGACAGCTGACGTAAGTGTGACACCATGGTGTGCATGTTACCGACAAAGCGGTTGAAATTGTTGGCAAGTTTGCCAATTTCATCATTGCTGTGTGGCTCAAGGCGCTGGGTTAAGTCCCCTTCACCGGAGGCAATTTCTTCTAACGCGGCGGACACATTGAGCAAATCACGGAACAACACGTGCATCAACCACGTCACGGCACCGGCCACCAGCAAGGTGATAACGAGGGCTGTCAGTATAAGATCGAACAAGGCATCACCCTGGCTAGCGTATTCAGTGCGCTTATCCAGCTCAATCGCCAATACCCAATCGGTGTTAGGAACCGAGGCAAAATAAAACAGCTTATCAACGCCATCGACAGGCAATTCTACTAGCGATTGCTGTGCCAACGCCTGACGCACGCGGTTTTCATTCAGCTCAGGAGACAGGCTGCGATACGGTTTTAGCAGGCGCGCTTTGTCTTTGTGGGCAAGGAAGGTGCCATCGGCGCCTAACAACATCGCGTTCGCATTTTTGCCCACGTTTAATTGAGTCACGTCACGGATCAGCTGGTCAATCAACACATCTGCGCCCACTACACCGATCAATTCGCCATTACGACGCACCGGCTCGGCCAAGGTCACCAGCATCGCACCGGTAATCGCATCACTGTAGGCGGTGGTAATAATCGGGCTACCTGCACTCACCGCTTGCTTGTACCACGGACGGACGCGAGGGTCATAGTCATCGCGGTTACGCTCTGGGCGCGAGCGATACATGGCACCTTTTGGGGTACCAAAGTAGATATCGTCAAACCCACCGGCCTCGCGCGCTTGCTGCAAATAACTCACACGACGGCTACTGCTGGTGTAATCGGTAAAGGCACTGGTGATATCAGCACGGATTTGCACCCAACCGCTGATCGATTCAGTCGCCGCATCGGCGATACCACTGACGCGGCTATAGATGCTCGACTGGGTTTGGGCTTGAATTTGGCTTACCGCAAGCCAGGTGAGAAAGGCGGCCATCAGCAATACAGCAGATAAGCATGCCCCAATTAATTTTTGTTTTAGTGATAACTGCATGGGAACGGCTCTCAAAGCAACGACAGGTTAATTCCAAACTCCCCGATAACCGAGGTAGCAATAGTGAACAGCCGTCACCCCGTCCCTAGGGTACCGCGAGCCCATCCAGTGCATCGCGGGTTCACAGCGCCGGATAGTTTTTATCCGACATGGCAAGCGCGCGCTAATGTAACAGCGCGCAAGAAAGATTGCTATTTTTTAGACAAAAAACAGTCAACTAGAGAATATTTAGAATCAAGATCACACATACTGCCCGGCGACCCAGCCGGAGCTCCAGGCCCATTGGAAGTTATAGCCGCCGAGCCAGCCGGTGACATCAAGCACTTCACCGATAAAATACAGGCCGGGGATATCTCGCGCTTCAAGGGTTTTCGAGGAAATTGCGTGGGTATCTACCCCGCCAAGCGTCACTTCTGCGGTGCGGTAACCTTCGGTGCCGTTTGGCGCAATAGACCACTGGTGAAAGTAGTGATGAAGCCTATCAAGCTGCTTGTCATCGAGCTGCTTGAGCGGTTTATCCGGCAAGCTATCTCGCGCAATCAAGACCTCGACCAAGCGTTTGGGGAATAGGCGAGACAGTGCGGTTTTTAAGGTTTGGTTAGGGTGCTTATCACGCATCGCCACCAGCACCTCTTTTAGCGACTCACTGGGGAGTAAATCGATGGTGACCGCTTCACCCGGCTGCCAAAACGAGGAGGTTTGCAAGACCGCCGGCCCTGATAAGCCGCGATGGGTAAAGAGCAGGTTCTCGCTAAAGCACACCCCAGACTCGGTGGTGATCGAACACGGCACCGACACCCCGGAAATATCGGCAAAGCGGGTTTTGTCTTCTTGGTGCAAGGTATACGGCACCAAGGCAGCGCGGGTGGGCAGTACCTTTAAACCAAATTGTTCGGCAAGCTGGTAACCAAAGGGCGTGGCACCGAGCTTGGGCATCGACAGGCCGCCCGTGGCGACCACCAACGACTGGCAGCGCACCGGCTCGCCATTGAGTTTAAGGCGAAAGCCGGCTTCTTCTTGTTCGATATCATGCACTTCGCAGCGATAGCGTTGACTGATGCTGGCTTGGTCGCATTCAGCCAAGAGCAGGTTAACGATATCTTTAGCGCTGTCATCACAAAATAGCTGGCCGTGGTCACGCTCGTGATAGGCCACGCCATGGGTGGCCACCAGACCAATAAAGTCCCATTGGCTGTATTGCGCCAATGCGGATTTGACGAAGTGCGGATTTTCACACAAGAAGTTATTGGCGGTGACGTCATAGTTGGTGAAATTGCAGCGTCCGCCGCCTGAGATCAGGATCTTGCGGCCCGGCTTTTTGGCATGGTCCACCACCAAAACGCGGCGGCCACGTTGGCCGGCTTGTGCCGCACACATCAATCCTGCCGCACCGGCGCCAATCACAATTACATCATACTCAGTCACACGCTTACCTGTTTATTCTCTGCTCACCCTGTGGGAGCGGCATTGTAGCAGCCCGCACGTGAGCGGCAAGCGCGATTTAACGCGTCTGCGCGTCAGGCGGTGCCATCATGGCACCTGCGTTTTGCTCAATCATACTAGGGTCCATATGCAACGTACGGGTTGGGAAGGCAATATCCGCACCGTGCTGATGAATAATTTCAATCACATTTAATAACACGTCTTGTTTTACCTGATGGTAACGCTGCCAGTTGACCGTTTTGGTGAAGGTGTAAATAAAGAAATCGAGCGAGTGTGGGCCAAAGCTGTTGAAATTCACTATCAGGGTTTGTCGCGTTTCAATGTCTGGGTGAGACTCAAGCATGGCATACACATCATCAATCACCGCGCTCATTTTATCGGCGTCTTGATAACGCAGCCCAATGTTTTCGTAAATCCGACGGTTCAACATCCGCGAGGGGTTTTCCACCACCACGTTGCTAAATACCGAGTTGGGCACGTATAAAGGGCGCAAATCAAAGGTGCGAACCACTGTCATGCGAATACCAATTTTCTCCACCGTGCCCTCAATGTTGCGATCAGGGGAGCGCACCCAGTCACCGACTTTAAATGGGCGATCAAAGTAGATCATCACCCCGCCGAAGAAGTTGGAAAGCAAATCTTTGGCGGCAAGACCGACAATTAAGCCCCCCACACCACCAACCGTGAGTAACCCGGAGACACTGACACCCAGGCTTTGTAGCAGCGTAATCACGCCAATGCAGACGGCGAGTGCGCGTAAGACGTTGCCAATGGCATTAATCGTGGTGTGATCACGGCGCCCTTCGTCAAATAGCAGCTGCTCTCCACTGTTGACCAATCGGAGCAAAAACCAGATCAATAAGAACACGACCAGCAGTTCTTTGATCACACTCACCCAGCTTAAATTCAAGTGACCCGCGGTATTATCAAGAAAAATTTCTAGCGCATGAAACGCAGGCCAGCCCCAGATTAAGAGGGAAAATGGCGTATCAATCGCGGGCCACAGCACATCATCCCAACGTGTTTGCGTGCGCTCTGCCAGTGCCTTTAAGCGCCCCATCAACACACGCCATAGCGCCCAGGCGACGGCTCCAAGCCCCATCAAAATGACAATATCTGAGATCCAGTCCCACGCGGCGGCTTGATAGAGTGATTGCCACCATTGGATTAGGCTTTGCATGCTTCCCTCACGATTACGGTGTCTAGGCGTTTATGCTTGTCAGACTAACAAAAAAAATGCTGACCTCGGTCAGCATTTTGTCGAAATTATTGGCGTCCGCTTACCAGCCCGCAAAAGCGACGAGAAAAAAGGTCGCGAGCAAGGCACCAGACAACGCAGCGTTAAGGATGAACAAGTGGCGTACTTTGTTGCATTTTCCCACGAATACTTCATCGTGATGATGCAGATACTCCTGACTACGAATGTACTGGTACAAGCGTTTTTGCCGAGAGATATCGCCTTGGGGTGAGAGTGAGAAAAAGTTGTTATCGCCACGACAGATTTGCTGATAAAGCAGCGGATTGGCGTCGCGTAACATCACAACCAGTGCACGCAATGAAGATAGGTAGCGCGCGAAATTGACTAACATGACAGTAAATACCGCCATGATCAGGATATCACCGTTCATAGACCTCTCCCTCCGCTACGCCGGATAGCGCTCAGAGGGAGAGGTAAGTCGATTACTGCCCTGCTGAGCCATCCATCACTGACGTAGACTCTTCAACTGCCATCGATGCCAAGTCTTTGTCGATAAAGAACAGCGCCTTGCCATCTTCGCCGACTAACTCGATCTTATCGAGTATGCCTTTAAACAGCTTCTCTTCTTCATGCTGCTCCGCTACATACCACTGCAAGAAGTTAAAAGTTGAATAATCTTGCGTGGTAAACGCAACGTGCGCCAAGCTGTTAATCTTTTCCGTAATCAAGCGCTCGTGCTGATAGGTTTCACGAAACACTTCGCCCAGTGATGCAAATTCGTGACGCGGTGCATCAATCGAACCCAAAATAGGCATTGCCCCTGTCTCACTGACGTAAGTAAACAGGCGCTGCATATGCTGCATCTCTTCTTGTGCGTGCTTATGCAGGAATCGCGCGGCTCCTTCGAAGCCTTGATCCTCACACCAAGCGCTCATTTGTAAGTATAGATTTGATGAGAAAAACTCCAAATTGATCTGCTCATTGAGCCTGTCAACCATGGCAGGTGCTAGCATATAAAACATCCTCTTTATTTGGGGTTAGCTGCCATTCTGACCAGCAGCACGTTGGTTTTCAAGCGGATCACGCCGACTAACGGCATCGATACCGAGTCTTGTATCGAATTTATGACTCGTGTCATCGTCGAATTGTTGATCGGAATGCGATCACAGTGACTGTTTTTTATACGCAAGCTCGCTAAACTGCGATGACAGCCTCGTATAAAAAGGATAACTCTATGTCATACAAGCATATTTTGGTTGCGGTTGATTTATCAGATGATAGTGAACGCCTGCTCAAGAAAGCCGATGTCTTAGCCTGTGCCCTCGACGCTCAGCTCTCTTTGGTACACATCGACGTCAATTACGCCGAGCTTTACACCGGGCTCATCGACATCAACTTGGTCGAATCGCGTAATCGTGTGATTGAAGAGGCGCAGCAAAAACTGAATCAACTGGCCAGTGATGCGCAAAGCTCGGTGACACATACCTTGGTCAGCAGTGGCGATCTTGCCGAAGAAATCACGGAGTCGATTCAAAACATGGGCATTGATCTGGTCGTGGTCGGCCACCACCAAGACTTTTGGAGCTCGCTGCTGTCCTCCACCAAGCAATTACTCAATAAAACACCGGTCGATTTGTTGATGGTGCCTATCCGCGACTAGCTGCACCGCCTCTCTTACTTGTGAAGGCGGTGATGCCGCCTTCTTGCTGTCATCATTGCTTTCTCTCTTATCCCCACCAAGACGAACCGATTGCGTCCCCGCGATGAAACGGTACACTGCCTTTTTATTTACGATATCGAAGGAACCGAAGTCATGGGGTATCTTAGCGGCGTCACACTGCTGTGGGCCTTTTCATTTAGCCTGATTGGCGTGTATCTCGCCGGCCAAGTGGACAGTTATTTTTCTGTGTTGATGCGTATTGTATTGGCTGGATTGGTGTTTTTGCCCTTTTTACGCCCTCGCCAAGTAAAACCAGCGTTTGCCGCCAAGCTGATGCTGGTCGGCGCCTTTCAACTCGGCATTATGTACTGCTTTTTCTATCAGTCCTTTTTATTTTTGTCGGTGCCAGAGGTGCTGCTGTTTACCGTCTTTACCCCGCTTTACGTCACCTTGATTTACGATGCCTTAAAACGCCAGTTTAGCGCTTGGTATCTGCTCACCGCCGCGATGGCGGTGCTCGGTGCCGTGGTGATCCGCTATGCCACCGTCAATCCTGACTTTTTAATCGGCTTTTTGGTGGTACAAGGGGCGAACCTTTGCTTTGCGATTGGCCAAGTCGGTTACAAGTACCTGCTTGAGAAAGAGCAAACTCAGCTGCCTCAACATGCAGTATTCGGTTGGTTCTATCTTGGCGCTTTAGTGGTGGGCGTGCTGGCTTTCGCCTTGCTCGGCAACAGTGACAAGCTACCCACGACACCCACCCAGTGGGGCGTATTAATTTATCTAGGCACCATCGCCTCAGGGCTGGGCTATTTCTTTTGGAATAAAGGCGCGACGCTGGTCAATGCGGGGGCGCTCGCGGTGATGAACAACGCTTTAATTCCAGCCGGGATTGTGGTCAATGTATTGATCTGGAACCGCGATGCGGATCTGCTGCCCTTACTCAGTGGCGGGGTACTGATTTTAGCCGCGCTGTGGTTTAACCAAACCTGGGTCAAGCGCCGTGTCGAGACCCAGCGGAATGCCGCCCAACGGGGTGCCGCCCAGCGGTAGGCCGCCCCGCGGAATGCCGCCCAGCGGGGTGTCGCCAAGCGATAGCCCGCTCCACGGTAGGCCGTCCCACGGTGGGCCGTCCCAAAGCCTTAGTCACCCAAATGCAAAACAGGCAGGGAAGTCCCTGCCTGTTTACTTTCCCGAGAGCGAAGACTCACTCAGATAAAGGCAAACGCGTCTGAGTAAAGGTGATCGCGGCTCACGCCCCGTTCTTTGCAGAACATGTCGCGTGCAACACCGGCCATTTCAAAACGGCCCGCGATGTAGATGTCATAAGCGCCGAGGCTAACAAAATCTTCCATCACCGCTTCTAACACATTGCCTACTTTGCCGCGCCACTCACCTTCGGCCTGCTCTACCACGGGCATGAAGGTAATATTATTGTGTGACTCAGCCAGAGCTTGCAGCTCGTCATGAGCATAGAGCTGACAAGGGGTACGGGCGCCCCAATAAATAAAGATTGGAGACTGTATTCCTTGGCTAATACAGTGATCGACCATGCTGCGCACGTAAGAAAACCCGGTACCGCCGGCAATCAACAATAAGGGGCGATGACTCTCACGCAACCAGGCATCACCGGCCGGTTCAGTGATTTCAAAGCTCGCTTCACCGCTTTCAAGCACGGCTTTGGCTTTTTCTACCACTTCCAAGGCAAACGGATTTTCGTCCGCCGCACCGACATGTAGCTCGAGTTCGGCACCATCTTCACGACATGGGCTACTCGCCAGCGAAAACGGGCGTTTATCTTTTTCGCCCATCACCGCCATCACGTATTGCCCTGGCTGGTAGCTTACCGCCTGCTGTGGCTTCAGGACAATGCGGTAGGTGTGACATGCCAACGGCTCAACGGCTGTCACTTCACATAGTATCGACATTCTGTTCCTCTGTTCGTTTTGCTACAGCCGATGAGGTTATAAGAGGCGGCATCACTACCGCCTTGGCTGTGTTTTATCGTTAACGGTGAATGCTAGCGCATTCCAATAGGATTAGTCTAAGATCCCTAATTCGTCCCAAATCGCGTCGACACGTGCGACGATCTCTGGGTCTTTCGCAATCGGTGTGCCCCACTCGCGGTCGGTTTCTCCTTGCCATTTATTGGTGGCATCGAGGCCCATTTTCGAGCCCAGCCCCACTACAGGCGAGGCAAAGTCGAGTGAGTCGATAGGGGTATTGTCCACCATCACGGTATCGCGCGACGGATCCATACGCGTAGTAATCGCCCAGATCACGTCATTCCAATCACGCGCGTTGACGTCGTCGTCACACACTATCACAAACTTGGTGTACATGAACTGACGCAAGAAGGACCACACTCCCATCATCACCCGCTTGGCGTGACCGGGGTATTGTTTTTTCATGGTCACCACCGCCATGCGGTACGAGCAGCCCTCAGGCGGCAGATAAAAGTCGACAATCTCTGGGAACTGCTTTTGCAAAATCGGCACAAAGACTTCGTTCAGCGCCACGCCCAGTACCGCGGGCTCATCCGGTGGACGCCCCGTGTAAGTGCTATGATAAATCGGCTTTTTGCGCATGGTCAGATGCGTCACAGTGAACACATGGTGACGCTCAACCTCATTATAATAGCCGGTATGGTCGCCATAAGGGCCTTCGTCCGCGTACTCATTGGGGTCGATATAGCCTTCCATCACGATTTCCGCACTGGCCGGTACATCCAAGTCGTTGCTGATACATTTAGCCACTTCGGTTTTACTGCCCCGCAATAAGCCAGCAAACGCGTATTCCGACAAGGTATCCGGCACGGGAGTCACCGCGCCTAGAATGGTGGCAGGATCAGCGCCATAAGCCACGGTCACCGGAAAAGGCTCATTGGGATGCGTTTGCATCCAATCATGCAAATCTAACGCGCCACCGCGATGAGCCAACCAGCGCATAATCACTTTGTTTTTGCCGATTTTTTGCTGACGATAAATGCCGAGGTTTTGCCGCTTTTTATTGGGTCCGCGGGTAATCGTCAGCCCCCAGGTCAGCAAGGGGGCGACATCCCCGGGCCAGCAGCGCATCACTGGAATCTTATCCAGATCGACCTCATCGCCGCTCAGTACCACCTCTTGGCAACGCGGACGACGCACGGTTTTGGCCGGCATATTAAGCACTTGCCGAAACACGGGCAGTTTATCGAGGGCATCACGAAAGCCTTTGGGTGGCTCTGGCTCTTTGAGGTAAGCAAGCAATTTGCCCACGTCACGCAGCTCGAGCACGTCTTCTCGGCCCATGCCTAGGGCAACACGCTTAGGCGTACCAAATAGATTCGCCAGCACCGGAATGTCATAACCCACTGGGTTTTCGAATAACAGCGCCGGCCCGCCCGCTCGTAGGGTGCGGTCGCAAATCTCGGTCATCTCAAGATCGGGGTCAACCGGCTGGGTAATGCGTTTTAGCTCACCTTGCGCTTCAAGGTAGTCAATAAAATCGCGCAGATCGGAAAGTTTCATATCAGGCTCAACGGGTTAATGGTCGCCTCTATGATACCAAGTTAAGCGGTATCCGGATCGGTAAAGGCTCGACATTAGCGCGACGACAACGCAGATGCAATGTGCTGCTGCCCAAGTGGTCCTAACTGGTCTTGCAAGCTACTCAACCAATCACCTTTACCCGCCTCCACCAGCAGCTGCGCCACTTGGTTGCCTTGTCGTAGCGACAGTTGTGTCTGCAGAAAATCGGCAACCGGCGCAGGCAGTGGCGATAAGTTGGCCAGCTGGCGAATCGCAGGTCCACGCAACGAGGGGTTATCGGCCGCCGCCATCATCTGCTGCAGTGCAAAGGGTTCTGTACCGCGCGCGCGCAGCGCGTGCAAGGCCGCGAGGCTATACGAGTCCGTGCCTCGACGCCATAACCTTTCATACAGCGCGGGACGCTCAGTGGCTTGCGCCAATGCGGCTAAAATCGCATTGTCTGGCATCCACATTAAGGTCGGATCATTTAGGTACTGATCGGCTAAGTACGCTAAACCATCACCGTCATAGTCGGCGATCATGGTTACCAAGGCATCACGACGTTGGCGATAATCGGGTTGGTCGGGGTGAACCCAATCAGCAATGACTAGCTGGCGATAGCTTAATAGCATGCCTAGCTCTTGGGTTAATTGCTGCTGACGATAGCGATTAAGCTGCTTGCGCGCCGCGGCGGCGTAGTGGAATGCGGGCGTGGTCACCCAATAGCCGTCTTGTTGGTGACGTAACAGAAAGTGTGGCTGCTGCTGACTTAAGGTCACGAGATACTCGCGCCACTTGTCGTTATCAAGCCGCAATGGTGAGGAGAGCAGCCGATACAAGGTTGCCTCACGCGTCAGAGGAGGAAGCTGGCGAATGTGTGACTCAAGCGCATTGATATCGCCCTTGGCTTGGAGGGTAAAGGCAGTACGCATCGCATCCGCCGTACTCGCTTTATCTAACACTTGCTCAATAAAAGGCTGCGCCACGATTTGCCCATCGGCCGCTGGCGCATTGGATGCCAAAACAGTGGGGGAAGCAAAGCCCACTATCCCCAGGCATATCCCGACTAGCTTGATGCGAAAACGTCTTGCCATCCGTTGCAATCCTATCTTCGGTGCCACGCGTCCTGCGCCACCTTTCCTTGATGACAATGATTGTGCGAGCTCAGTATCAACTGGGCAATAAAAAAGCACTGCGAATGCGCAGTGCTTAACATTATTACGTCATACGTTACGAGTTTTGCCGACGCATCGCATCAAAGAACTCATTATTGGTCTTGGACATCGCCAACTTACCAATCAAGAATTCCATGCCTTCCAGCTCACCCATTGGATGCACTATTTTGCGCAGAATCCACATTTTTTGTAGCTCATCGGGCTTGGTCAGTAACTCTTCACGGCGGGTACCAGAGCGGGTGAAATCAATGGCAGGGAAAACACGTTTTTCAGCAATCTTACGGGATAGGTGCAGTTCCATATTACCCGTGCCTTTAAACTCTTCGTAGATCACTTCATCCATCTTCGAGCCCGTGTCTACCAGCGCCGTGGCAATGATGGTCAGGCTGCCGCCTTCTTCTACATTCCGCGCTGCACCAAAGAAACGCTTGGGTCGGTGCAAGGCGTTGGCATCAACACCACCAGTCAATACTTTGCCTGATGATGGCACAACCGTGTTGTAAGCACGCGCCAGACGCGTGATCGAGTCGAGCAAGATAACCACGTCTTTTTTGTGCTCCACCAAACGCTTGGCTTTTTCAATCACCATTTCGGCGACTTGCACGTGGCGGTTCGCCGGCTCGTCAAAGGTTGAGGCAACCACTTCGCCTTGTACTAGGCGCTGCATTTCGGTCACTTCTTCCGGACGCTCGTCAATCAACAGCACCATCAATTCACAATCTGGCTGGTTAAACGCGATGCTTTGCGCAATGTTTTGCAGCAGCATGGTTTTACCCGCTTTGGGCGGTGCCACAATCAAGCCGCGCTGGCCTTTACCAATCGGCGAAGCTAAATCCAGTACACGGGCAGTGATGTCTTCGGTAGAGCCGTTTCCGCGCTCCATCACCATACGTTCGCTGGCGTGCAAAGGCGTTAAGTTTTCGAAGAGGATTTTACTGCGGGCGTTGTCTGGTTTGTCGCTGTTAACTTGGTTAACTTTCAATAGCGCGAAGTAGCGCTCGCCGTCTTTCGGGGGACGAATTTTACCCGCGATGGTATCGCCTGTGCGCAGGTTAAAGCGGCGAATTTGGCTTGGCGACACATAGATGTCATCTGGGCCGGCCAAATACGAGCTGTCTGCGCTGCGCAAGAAGCCAAACCCGTCTTGAAGAATTTCCAGTACGCCATTGCCGAAAATATCTTCACCGCTTTTTGCGTGCTGTTTGAGGATCGAGAAAATGATGTCCTGCTTACGCAAGCGAGCCAGGTTTTCAAGTCCCATGCTTTCGCCAAGCGCAACCAGCGTCGAGACGGGTTGAGTCTTCAGTTCGGTAAGATTCATAGTGGTGAGTGTCTTGTTTGTCAAAATTGAGGTCTGAAATTAGTTAGCGTGTCGAGACCAGTGGTATGTTCGAGAGATGAACAGAAGTACAAATTCCGTGCAATAAGGTAGCACCTAAATGGGGTATCGTCTAGTTAGCAGAAAAACAACCGCCGCTGAGAGGCAGCGGCGATTACTTTAGCATTACAGGTTGGCGTCAAGAAACTCTTTCAACTGAGTTTTTGACACTGCACCAACCTTCGTTGCTGCTACACTGCCATCTTTAAACAATAGCAGAGTTGGGATACCACGGATGCCGAACTTAGGCGGTGTACCTGCGTTCTGGTCGATGTTCAGTTTTCCGATGGTGACTTTACCTGCGTATTCTTCAGCAATTTCGTCCAGAATTGGCGCGATCATTTTGCAAGGTCCACACCATTCTGCCCAAAAATCTACCAACACAGGCCCTGCAGCTTTAAGAACGTCTGCTTCAAAGCTGTCGTCGGTTAGCTGCATAATTTTGTCGCTCATCTTCTACTCCAATACATGTTTTTGTTACTGGCTAAATTGCGACCAGTAAATTATGGGACTATTTGACTGGATTCGCTTCCGTATTGCAAGCCTAAGCTGATATTCTATCCGGATGAAAATGACGCATATCACAGAGCAGAAATTTGCCGAGCTCGGCTTGCACGCCGATGTTCTTAAAAGCTTGGAGGCCAAAGGGTTTACTCAATGTACCCCTATCCAAGCCTTGGCATTGCCGGTCCTGCTCACCGGCCAAGACATTGCAGGGCAGGCGCAAACGGGGACAGGCAAAACCCTGGCGTTCCTGGCTGCGACATTTCATCATCTCCTTACCACCGATGCCCCTGCATCGCGTAAAAAGAATCAACCGCGCGCCATCATATTAGCCCCTACGCGTGAATTAGCGATTCAGATCTATAACGATGCTGAGCCGCTGCTAGCCAATACGTCGATCAGCGCAGGCCTCGCCTATGGTGGCGAAGGTTATGACAAACAGCAACAGACCCTTGAGCAAGGCGTTGATATTTTAATCGGAACTTGCGGTCGAATCATTGATTTTTACAAAAAGAAAGTGATTGATTTGCATGGCATTCAAGCCGTGGTCCTCGATGAAGCTGATCGTATGTTTGATCTCGGTTTTATCAAAGACATTCGCTTTTTGTTTAACCGCATGCCCGCCCCCGCTCAACGCTTGAACATGCTGTTTTCGGCGACCTTGTCGTATCGTGTTCAAGAGCTGGCCTTCGAGCATATGACCAACCCAGAGCATGTGGTGGTGGAGCCAGAGCAAATTACTGGCCATCGCATCAAAGAAGAGTTGTTCCAGCCATCAAACAAAGAAAAGATGCCGCTGCTGCAAACCTTGATTGAAGAAGACTGGCCTGAACGCGCGATCATTTTTGCCAACACCAAGCATCGCTGCGAGTCAATTTGGGCCCATTTAGCCGCCGATAACCATCGTGTGGGTTTGCTCACCGGGGACGTGCCTCAGAAAAAACGGGTGAAAATCCTCGAGCAATTTACTAATGGCGAGTTGGATCTGCTAGTAGCGACCGATGTCGCGGCGCGCGGGCTGCATATTCCGCAAGTGACCCATGTGTTTAATTATGATCTGCCAGACGACGCGCAAGACTATGTCCATCGTATTGGCCGTACTGGGCGCGCGGGTGCCAGTGGCAGCTCCATTAGCTTTGCCTGTGAAGACTATGCGGTAAACCTGCCCGCGATCGAAGAGTACATCGAACACAGCATCCCGGTTAGCGAGTTCGACCGCAGTGCACTGCTAAAAGATTTGCCACCGCCTAAGAAAATGGCGAAGCGTCCCAATACGCAGCGTCGCAGTAACAACAATAAAGGGGGCGGAAACAACCGTAACCGCCAACGTCGTCGTCCACAAAAGTCGGCATAAGGTTTCACGACAGATAGGTCAGAGCGCATCATGAGTGGTCACGGACATCCCACATCGACCCCGTCGCTGTACGCCGCGATTGATTTAGGCTCCAACAGCTTTCATATGCTGGTGGTGCGCCAAGTGGCGGGTAGCGTGCAAACGCTCGCGAAAATTAAGCGAAAAGTTCGTCTTGCCGCTGGCATGGACAACCAACAACAGCTGAGCGACGAAGCCATGCAGCGTGGCTGGGATTGCTTAGCTTTGTTCGCCGAGCGTTTACAAGACTTCAACGCAGACAACATTCGTGTCGTCGCCACCGCGGCCCTGCGCCGCGCCAGTAACGCCGACGCGTTTTTAGCGAAAGCCAACACCCTGCTTGGCCATCCGATTGAAATCATCTCCGGGGAAGAAGAGGCGCGGACTATTTATCAAGGGGTGGCGCATACCTCTGGCGGAGCAGGCAAGCGCTTGGTGGTCGACATCGGTGGTGCCAGCACCGAGCTTATCATCGGTGAGCAGTTTGAGCCGACCGTGCTACAAAGCCTCAACATGGGCTGTGTCACCTTTTTAGAAGACTATTTTGCCGATCGGGTGCTCAATCAATCCGCCTTCGATACTGCGATTGCTGGCGCCAAAGCCGAATTAGCCCCGCTGATAGAGCAATATGGTGCGCTCGGTTGGGATTGCTGCGTCGGTGCCAGCGGTACCGTGCAAGCACTGCAAGAGATCATGGTCACCCAAGGCATGGATGAAGTGATCACGCTAGAGAAACTTCACCGGCTACGCGATCAAGCCATTGCCTGTGGGCAAATGGACGCGCTGGACATCGAAGGCTTGACCTTAGAGCGTGCACTGGTCTTTCCCAGCGGTTTATCAATACTGATCGCTATTTTCGAGTGTTTAGAGGTGACACGCATGACCTTAGCAGGTGGGGCTCTGCGCGAGGGGTTGGTTTATGAAATGATGACCGCGATGCGCCACAGTGATATTCGCGCCCGTACCATCGCCAGCATTCAATCCCGCTATCAGCTGGATGAAGCCCACGGTATTAATGTCGCCGATACCGCTCTCGAGCTGCTCAGCCAGTGTCCTACATCCTGGGTACCAGAGTCCGAAGCAAAAAGCTTGCTTCATGCTGCCGCCTGCGTGCATGAGATTGGCTTAAGCATTGGCTTTAAGCAAGATGGTGATCATGCCGCGTATTTAATCACCCATCTCGACCTGCCCGGCTTCACCCGAGCACAGAAGCAATTAGTCGCCACCTTGCTCCGCTACTACCGAGAGCAATTGGTGTTGATTGATGGCCAGCACGCGCTATCCACCACTAGCGCCAATCGTCTGTTGCGCCTACTGCGAATTGCGGTGATCTTATGCCATCGCCGTGATAGCCGCGTCCGACCGATGATAGCGCTCACCGCCGAGGAGGATGCCCTGACCCTCCACTTGGATACCACGCTGCTCGAGGCCAGCCCCTTGCTCCGCGCAGAGCTAGAGCAAGAAGCCCTGCGCCAATCAAGCCTTGGATTACCCCTGGTCGTGCTCACTGACGAGCGTCGCGTCTAATCCTATCGGTGAATAAAAAGCCCGCACCAGTGATGATGCGGGCTTTTTTATGGAAGCGCTGACAACACTACGCTGTGGTGATCCCGCTATGACGCAGTAAGGCGTCAGGGCTTGGTTCACGCCCTCTAAAGCGTACAAACAAGTCTTTCGGTGCTTCACTGCCACCACGACTAAGAATATGATTCAGGAAGTCCTCGCCGGTGTCGCGGTTAAAGATCCCTTCTTCTTCAAAGCGCGAGTAAGCATCGCTCGACAACACCTCAGCCCATTTATAGCTGTAGTAGCCTGCGCTGTAGCCACCAGCAAAAATATGCCCAAAGGCGTGTGGGAAACGGTTCCACTCCGGGGTTGGCACGACAGAGACCTTCTCACGCACCGCACTGAGCGTTTCCATAATCCGAGGGCCCACCTCTGGGTCAAACTCGCTGAATAAACGGAAGTCGAATAAACTAAATTCGAGCTGGCGCAACATCCCCATCGCCGAGTTAAAGTTTTTAGCCGCCAGCATTTTTTCCAACATATCTTCCGGTAGGGCTTCCCCGGTTTGATAATGCCCCGAGATAAAGCTCAGTGCGTCTTGCTCCCAGCACCAGTTTTCTAAAAACTGGCTTGGTAGCTCAACCGCATCCCAAGGGACGCCATTGATCCCCGACACATCCGCCACATCGACTTGCGTCAGCATGTGGTGAATGCCATGGCCAAATTCGTGGAACAAAGTGACCACTTCGTCATGGGTAAACAGCGCCGGATCATCGCCCACTGGCGGGTTAAAGTTACAGGTTAGATATGCGACTGGCGTTTGAAGCTCGCCGTTCGCTTTGCGGCGACGGACACGACATTCATCCATCCATGCGCCACCACGTTTGTTTTCACGTGCGTACAGGTCAAGGTAGAAGCTGCCGCGCAGGGTGCCTTGGCTATCATGAATATCATAAAAGCGCACACTGTCATGCCAGGTTTCAACACCTTTGCGCTCGGTGATGGTCATACCAAACACACGATGCATGACTTCGAACAAGCCGGAGAGTACGCGTGCTTCGGGGAAATAAGGACGCAGCACTTCATCAGAGATGGTGTAACGGGCTTGCTTGAGTTTTTCACTGTAGTAAGGGATATCCCAAGGCTCGAGCACATCAACACCAAACTCTTCTTTGGCATAGGCTTTCACTTCCGCAAACTCTCGCTCACCTTGCGGACGCGCTTTATCAACCAGATCGTTTAAAAAGCCCATCACTTGGTCTGGGGTTTCCGCCATTTTGGTGGCCAGTGACAGCTCACTATAGTGATTAAAGCCGAGCAAACGCGCTAACTCATGCTTGAGGCGCAGCGACTCATTCATCAACTCTGTATTGTCCCACTGCCCCGCCTGCGGCCCACGATCAGAGGCGCGTGTGGTAAAGGCTTCATACATTTGTTGACGCAGCGCTCGGTTATCACAGTACATCATGACTGGCAGATACGAGGGGATATCCAACGTAAATAAGTAACCTGATTGCGACTTGCTCTCGGCTTGGGCTTTCGCCGCGTTGCGCGCCGACTCGGGTAACCCCGCTAATTCACTTTCATCGTTAATCAGCTTGCTCCACCCCATGGTGGCATCGAGCACATTGTTGCTAAACGATGATGACAGCTCCGACAGCCGCTTTTGAATGTCACCAAAACGGTGTTGCTGGTCGGCTGGCAGGGCAATCCCGGACAGCTCAAAGTCTTGCAACGCATCGTTAATCGCTTTTTGCTGCGCCACATCGAGAGCGGCAAACTCAGCACTGTCTTTCATCGCTTTGTATGCTTGGTACAAGCCTTTATGCTGACCACGCCAGGTAGAATATTCCGACAGCAACGCCAGGCAGCTCTCATACGCCTCGCGCAGTGGCTGACTATTGACCACCGCGTTCATATGGCTGACCGGTGACCAGATGCGGCCAAGACGATCTTCCGCCTCGGTGACGGGCACACTCACCGTATCCCAGCTTGGTTGTTCGGCGGCCGCCGCGGTATCCACCGCTTGACGACAGTCAGCAATCGCGGCTTCCACTGCCGGCTTAACATGCTCAGGCTTAATCGCCGAAAACGGAGGTAAATCCTCAAATTGAAGTAGCGGGTTGGACATAATGCCTTCCTTTTTGCTACCAGACGCTCACCCTATGAGGCCTGGAATATGAATGACAATCTGTATATGCCGTCTCTCTTTGCGCTTTTCAATCCCTCCCCATTTGCCTGGGTGTATTACGAGCGTTACAAAATGATTCTGAGACTGCTGCCTCAGTGCCGGTTTGGTATGCTATGGCGCAATGGGTCAGAGATGGTGGCTTTACAAGCGACGCCAAACACGACAAGCTGACCTCGATATCAATGCCAGAGGCACCCAGTGCCTATAAGATGGAGAAAGACATGGCAAAGCATTTCGACTACATCTGTATCGGTGGCGGCAGCGGCGGTATTGCCTCAGCCAACCGTGCTGCGATGCACGGTGCTAACGTCGCCCTTATTGAAGCAAAACACCTTGGCGGCACCTGCGTAAACGTAGGTTGTGTGCCTAAAAAAGTCATGTGGCATGGCGCCCAAGTCGCTGAAGCGCTTAACCTCTATGCATCAGACTACGGCTTTGATGTGGATGTAAAAGGCTTTAATTGGTCAACCTTAGTGGATAACCGTGAAGCCTACATCGGCCGTATTCACAACGCCTACGACAACGTACTGGGCAAAAATAATATCGATGTCATCCGTGGCTTTGCCCGCTTTGTCGACAACCACACGGTGGAAGTGGATGGCGAGCACTATACCGCCGATCATTTTTTGATCGCAGTCGGCGGCACGCCCACGATTCCAAATATTCCGGGGGCAGAATTAGGGATCGACTCCGATGGCTTCTTTGCCCTCCCCGAGCAGCCTAAACGCGTGGCCGTAGTCGGTGCCGGTTACATCGCGGTCGAAATCGCCGGTGTACTGCATGCCTTGGGCTCTGATACCCACTTGTTTGTGCGTAAAGATCGCCCACTGCGCACCTTCGACCCCATGGTGACCGACACCTTGGTCGAAGTGATGGAAAAAGAAGGCCCTACCCTTCACACCCAACATGTGCCCGTGTCGGTCACAGAGGAAAGTGATGGTAGCCTGACTCTGGCCTTTGAAAACGGCACCACCCACAATACGGACACCCTGATTTGGGCGATTGGCCGCCATCCGACCACGGATAAAATTAACCTCGGCGCGACCGACGTGCAGACTACGGCCGATGGCTACATCAAGGTTGACCCCTATCAGACCACCAGCGTCCCGCACATTCACTGTGTCGGTGATATTATGGATGGCGGCATTGAGCTGACGCCAGTCGCCGTCAAATCCGGGCGCTTGCTCTCAGAGCGTCTGTTTAACGGCCAAACGCATGCCAAAATGGACTATGATTTGGTTCCCACCGTAGTCTTTAGCCACCCGCCAATCGGCACCATTGGTTTGAGCGAGCCAGAGGCACGCGCCAAGTACGGCGATGATAACGTTAAGGTCTATACCTCCAGCTTTGCGGCCATGTACACCGCGGTTACTCAGCACCGTCAACCTTGTAAGATGAAACTGGTTTGCGCGGGCGATGAAGAAAAAGTGGTCGGTCTGCACGGTATTGGCTTTACCGTTGATGAAATGATTCAAGGTTTTGCGGTAGCGATGAAGATGGGCGCCACCAAAGCAGACTTTGATAGTGTGGTCGCGATTCACCCTACCGGGTCAGAAGAGTTTGTCACCATGCGCTAAACCGCATAAGACAGGCTGGTAATAAAACGCCGTGTCGACACACGGCGTTTTTTATAGGTCACTCGCGAGCATGATAAGACAGGCGACTAGTGAGTGAGTTGCGCGCAAAATCGTGCCAAGCCTTCTTTAACATCCGCTAACGCGGCAGCCGCTTGTTCAGCAGCCTCCTGCTTGGCCGCTTGCTCGAGCGTCAATGCTTGCTGATGCAGCTCGAGCGCGGCAAGGTTGCCCGCACTGCCTTTCATCTTATGTGCTTCGCGCGCCAAGGCGGCATAGTCGGCATTGGCAAGCTGCTTTTCCATGCTTGGCAGTTGTTGCTCACTTTCTTCAACAAAAATACTGCAAGCCTCATCAAGAAGCGCCGGGCTATCCATTAGCCGGCTTAAGGCTTCTTCTTTATCCCAAACCGATACGTCGGCTTTTCCTTGATTGACACTCATGATGGACCCTTTGTACTGATAGACCGATGTGCCACGAGGGCGGATTGATGGCTTTGCCACCACCTTGTTTCTAATCGTTACTAAGCTTAACTGTCTACGTCTAGCACATTGAGAATGTGGCTAAACTCAGGCTCAATCATGCTCGCTTTTCCCCCAATTCATAACAAAGAAGTGAGTGCAGAACATGATGGATATGTTGCCTTGGCTAATCGTTTCTGGCCTGATCATCTCAGTCATTACCGGACTGCTGACCGTACTGATGGTCAAAGGCCTCGACTAAGCCCGCTAAGGCTCCCTAGTTCGCTATGGAGCCTTTATTTTTCCTTCCGTTTTTTCGCTTTCTTTTTTTCTTTGTTCGCTTTTTTGCCCTTTTTATCTTTCTTGTCCGCTTTCTTCTTGGCTTTTTTCGCTTTTTTAGTGCTTTCACTGGTAAGAGGCACAGGGCGACAGAGGTAGCCTTTTTCACTGGCGACTCGCGCACACTTGCTGCAAGCCGCTCGCGGTGGCGTGGTAATCGATGCGAGCGCACTTAAGTTGGCCTCTACCTCACCCCGTCGCCACTTACACAAAGACTTCGCCATTTACGCCTCCGCACTTAACGCTGCGTTGATGTACATGTCAAAGCGGTTTTTCTTGGTAGTAATACTAGAGTGTGGTGGCGTTGCCGCCAAGGGCTCAGCATAATCTGGACGCTTCACCACTACGCGGCTGCGCGCGAGCTGGCACGCAGGCGCTAACAAGGCATCGGCGTCCGTGTCAGCGCCCACCAAAGCCTGGAACACACGCATTTCTTTTTTCACCAACGCGGTTTTTTTCTTGTGCGGATACATGGGGTCTAAGTAGACCACATCAGGTCGTTGCAGCCCGGGAGTCTGTGCCATATCAGTGAGTGCTTGCGCACTACTGGCATGCAGCAGTGTCATCCGTGATTGCATCCAGGTACCAATCTCAGTGTCTTGGTAGGCGCGCTGTAACCCATCATCGAGCAGCGCGGCGACCACTGGATGCCGCTCAATCATCTGCACCTGACAGCCTAAGGATGCTAATACAAACGCATCACGCCCCAAGCCAGCCGTGGCATCCAACACCCGTGGCGTGACCCCTTTGTTGAGCCCCACCGCCTTGGCAATGGCTTGCCCTTTGCCACCGCCGAACTTACGCCGATGGCCGACCGCACCGCCAACAAAGTCCACATACACAGCGCCTAACTTAGGCTCATCCTGTTTGCGCAGCTCAAGGCGTGTCGCGGTCATGATCAACGCCAATGACGAGTCAGGTGTGTGTGTCAGTGACCACTTTCTTTTTAATCCCTCAAATTGCTCGGATTTGTCAGGGGCGTCGCAAATCAAACTGAGTTGCACATTGGCTCTCCGCGGCTGGTTATGCGCCGAGTATATCAGAGATGGATTTTTTCCTTCATCGTCTCTCGACGTGCCGACCAATTTTTTACCTGCTCACCCAAGGGCGTGGGTACGCTAAAGTGATAGCCTTGGGCATAATCCACATCCAATGCGCGCAGTTTATTGAGAATATGTGCATTTTCCACAAACTCCGCCACGGTTTGTTTCCCCATTTGCTTGGCCAGATCATTAATAGCTTTCACCATCGCATAATCGGTGTCATCGGTGGCGATATCGCGAATAAATTGCCCATCGATCTTAATGATATCGACCGGCAAGCGCTTCAAGTATCCAAACGACGAAATCCCCGCGCCAAAGTCATCCAAGGCAATCACGCACCCCAAGGCTTTTAGCTGCGAGAAAAGCTCGATCGCACTGCTCATGTTGGTAATAGCCGCGGTTTCAGTGATCTCCAGACAGATGCACTCGCTAGGCACTTGGGTTTGCTTAATCGCGGCGATTAAGAAGGTGACAAAATCCTTTTGAGTGATCGACCGTCCCGACAGGTTAATCGACACTTTACCCAGCTTAGCAATTTGATCCGGGTGGGCATCAAACCACGCTAGGGTTTTGGTCACCACCACGGTGTCCAGTTGATGCGCCATGTTGTAACGTTCGGCCGCTGGGATAAACATGCTCGGCGGCAACCAACCGCCTTGGGTATCGCGCATCCTTACCAAGGCTTCAATGTAGAGCGTATCTTGCCTACCCGGTCGAATATCGACGATCTGCTGTGCATAGATATCAAAGCGGTCGTGGGCAATGGCATCATGAATGTGGCTGACATACGCCATTTCTTGCTCGCGACGTTGCAGCTCTTCATCATCCGGGTGATAAAGATGTAAGCGGTTACGCCCTTCGTCTTTGGCGGCATAGCAGGCGGTATCCGCTTGCGCATGCACTTGCTGCGGCGAACCGGCGGTGCGATCCAGAAGGCGAATACCCAATGAGCATGCTAAGCGCATACGGCTGCCGTGCCAGAAAAACTCACTGTCCGCCAAGGTTGCCAGGAGTTGGTGCCCCCAAGCCAGCGCGCGTTCGGCCGAGTGATGATAGGCAATCACGCCAAATTCATCGCCCCCGAGTCGCGATAAGACCGCACCTGTTGGCAGATGTTGCTGGATAATCTGCGCCACTTGTTTGAGCGCCTCGTCCCCTGCTTCATGTCCGGCGGTGTCGTTAATCAGCTTAAATTGATCCATATCGATGTAGTACATCGCGTGACACTGATCTTCCTCTCGCGCTTGTAACAGCGCGGCGGCGAGCTTTTGCTCAAAATAGCTACGATTATACAGCCCCGTTAAGTAGTCGTGATGGGCTTGATAGGTCAGCTGGTTTTCCATTTCTCGATGCGCAGTGATGTCTTCGCCCACTACCAGCAACTGCGTCTGATTATGCATCGCGCGCACGGTTTCACGCACCCACAAGGTATGACCATTGCCCGCACGATACGGGATCTCACGCCGCCATACCTGCTCTTGGTTGTTGTGATCGCGTTTAATCATTCGATGAGGAGGCACTTGATGCTCGACATATAAAGTGGTGATCTTGTGCCCTAATAAGGCGGCTTTTTCATAACCAAACAGATCAGCGGCATACTGATTAAGCGATTGAATACGTGCTTGGTAATCAATGGTTAATAGGATCACAGGTTGCTGTTCATACAACATGCGGTATTCAATTTCGCTTCGTTGTAGCCTCTCTTCGGTTTGTTTGCGCTGGGTAATATCACGGGCCTCTAACAGGACGCGCCGTTGGCCATTTTCGCTGGGAAAACCCTTGACGGCTACATCCAAGATCACCTCACGATGCGCTTCACTGAGGCAAAGCTCAAAGCGGCGAGGTTGAGAGAAATCGGTGAGGTTGAGGTACTCCTCCAGGCGAGCGGGGTTACGCCAAATCGGCCAGAACCACAAAGGTCGTCCACGATAAGGGTGACTTACGCTGATTAATTGATTAAAACTGGCATTGCCTGAGAGCAAGATCCCGTTCTCATCCAACAGCGCAATAAACTGGTTACTTTGGTCAAAAATGCCTTTAAGCATCGCTCGGTGACGCTTTAACGCTGACTCATTGCGACGTAACTGGCGAATATTGGCACCGAGCATGGCAATCACGCTTCCCAATACCAACACCGCCAATGCCACGGCTTGAAACGCAACTTGGTGCTTTAGCCACAGCGGCTGAGGCTTATTGATCACCACAGCGTCTTCGATGGCGCTCACATCCACGCCCCAATCTTTCAGTACGGGGTAATCGAATAACGTCAGGTTAGTACTGTCTCGCTCAGGAGGAAGCTTGCCCGCCAGTACATCCAACAGTAGCTGACCTTGGTGCTGACCTTGAGTTTTACCATCGATGACAATGCCCCCGATCACGCCCTGACCCAGCATAAAGCTCATCGCACCATAAATTGGCACGGGCGCGTTTTGGATCAGTGAGTTGATGCCACTGAGCCTATCGAGAAAGGTGCCATTTTTATCGCGAAAGTAGGATAAATAATATACCGCCTCGCCCGGCTGCATCGCTTGAATGCGGTCATGCAACGCTTGGAAAGAGAGGCTAGATAGCCTGACAACCTCAACACCCGCGTTACCATCGTTTCTCAGCTGAGCTTTCACCACATTCCAATACTGACGACTGGAAAAGGTCTCATCGAGCAGTACGTACACCCGCTTTAAATCTGGGTGTAAGCGCTTCATTAACGACAAGTTGCGCGGTAAGTCTATTTCTTCTTTCACCCCAGTGACCTTGGGCAACAAGGAGTAGTGTTGACGACCAAAGTTATTGAGCCCCGCATACACCACCGGTGTATCGCCCACGTACTCGTGCAGCTCATGGATGAGCCAGAGTGCGGCATTATCCGTGGTGAGAATGGCATCAAAATCATGGTTGGTCAGTTTATGGATATAAACATCTTTAAGCTGTTCGCGATAGGCATCCGATTGGTAGCGTTTACTTTCTAGGTAGGAATGCTGGAAGGCGATCTCTTCGCCTTGTGTCGCCGTTTCCAACCCTTCAACCAACGCCTGATTCCAAAAAAAGCCAGGATGATAGGAATGCACCACCAGCACATCTTTTTGTGCGGCATTGACGCTACTGGCGATAAGCAGTAATAAACCACCGAAAACGTATTTGATCCCCACATCCCCTTCCTGTTGGTTTGTTGGTATCTTGCTAAACAACGCGATACCCTACATTAGGCGTTAACGAAGTAGCTAAGCAACCGCGTTAACGAAAAGTCTGGCCATGCTATAACAAAAAGATTAAAACAATGAACGAGTTGCCAAAATTAGATGACCTAGATCGCCGTATTCTCTCTACCCTGTTGGATGACGCTCGCGTCCCTTACGCAGAAATGGCCAAGCGCTTTAATGTCAGTCCCGCCACGGTTCACGTGCGGGTTGAGAAAATGAAAGCCGCGGGCATCATCGAAGGCACGGAAATATTGGTCAATACCAAAAAACTCGGCTACGACGTGTGCTGCTTTATCGGTATCAACCTTAAAGCGGCGCGGGATTACCACTCGGCGCTAGACAAACTCAATCAGCTCGACGAGGTAGTAGAAGCCTACTACACCACGGGGGCCTATAATATTTTCGTTAAGCTCATGTGTCGCTCTATCGAAGAGTTACAGTTTGTGTTGATTGACAAGCTACAAGCCATCGACGAAGTGCAATCCACCGAAACACTGATCTCACTACAGAACCCCATTAACCGCAATGTGATCCCTTAAATTTTGTGGGGTTATACTGGGCAGGCTAAAAAAACGCCCTTGCTCGGGGCAAGGGCGCTGTCATAAAAGGAGAGTTAACCGACCGTCTCTTCCGGTCTGGGAGGTAAAGTAGCGCCAGCGTCTTCCGCTAACCACTCGGCCACTTGCTTAGCAAAGTAGGTGAGGATCCCGTCTGCACCCGCTCGCTTAAAGCACAATAGTGATTCCATCACCGTCTCGCGCTCTTTTAGCCAACCATTATCGATTGCCGCTTTGTGCATCGCATATTCACCCGATACTTGATAGGCAAACGTCGGCACCTTAAGCTCATTCTTTACCCGGCGTACCACATCCAAATACGGCATCCCGGGTTTAACCATCACGGTATCCGCCCCTTCAGCAATATCCATCGCCACTTCGTGCAAGGCTTCATCACTGTTGGCCGGATCCATTTGATAGTTGGCTTTGTTACCGCCTTTCAGGTTCGCCGCCGAGCCTAATGCATCGCGAAACGGGCCATAGTAATTGGACGCATACTTGGCAGAGTACGCCATGATCTGGGTATTGATATGACCATTGGCTTCCAACGACTCACGAATACGACCAATTCGTCCATCCATCATGTCGGAAGGCGCGACAATATCGACGCTCGCTTCGGCATGAGATAGGGCTTGCTTGATCAGTACCTCGGTGGTGGGCTCGTTCATCACATAGCCGTCTTCATCAATGATCCCGTCTTGGCCGTGCACAGTGTAAGGGTCTAGCGCCACATCAGTGATCACGCCCATTTGCGGGACATGCTCTTTGAGTAAGCGCACCGCACGGGGCACTAACCCTTCGGGGTTAAATGCCTCCGAGGCACAGCTGGTTTTAAACTCTTTCGGGATCACAGGAAACAGAGCGATGGCAGGGACACCTAGCTTGGCCAGGTAATCCGCTTCATGGAGCAATAAATCAATCGAGAGTCGCTCGATGCCGGGCATGGATGCCACTGGCTCACGACGATTCTTACCCATCAGCACAAAGACCGGGTAGATTAAATCGCTTGCGGACAATGAATGTTCCGCCACCATACGGCGGCTAAAGTCAGTTTTGCGTGTACGACGCAGGCGTCGAGCAGGAAAGGCGCCTTGAATGGATACGGTCACTGTATCCTCCTTTAAGTTGCAGACCTGGGCTTTGGGGCAGCGAACTGCCTCGTGTAGTGTTCACCCAGTCACTGAATCGAAAAGCAGCGCTGAGTGTTTTTTATTGTACAATCAATAATATGTTCGACAGGCTGTTGGCGCAATCGTGCCACTGTTTGGGCAATGTGTGGCAAATATTTCGGCTCATTGCGACTGCGCTTAGGTCGCGGCCGTATATCGCGAGGCTGTAAATACGGTGAATCGGTTTCTATCATCAGCCTATCATCGGGCAACCAGCTTACCTGTTGCTGCAGCTGCTGTCCGCGGCGCTCGTCGCATAGCCACCCCGTCACCCCTATATATAAGCCGGCATCGAGGCAATCGCGCAGTGCACGGTCATCGCCGGTAAAACAATGCAGTACCGCTGCGGGCAGTTTGTCGAGCCATGGCCGCAAAATGGCGAACCAGCGATCGTGGGCATCACGACAGTGCATAAACACTGGCATCGACAACTCAGCCGCTAGCGCAAGCTGCGCCTCAAACACCGCTTCTTGTTGCGGCCGCGGCGAAAAATCGCGATTGAAATCGAGCCCACACTCACCGATCGCCACCACCTCGGGACGCTGCGCGAATTGCTCAATAGCGCTTAAATCTGTCGCCTCGACCGATTTGGCATCATGCGGATGAACCCCCGCTGTGGCATAGGCAAAACCAGGATAAGACCTCGCTAGCGCGGCGGCCGCTTGGCTTTCTTCAACACTGGTGCCGGTCAGAATCATGCCAGTGACGCCCGCCTGTTTGGCATCAGCCACCACGGTGTCTCTGTCTTGATCAAACCGTGCGCTGGTCAGGTTGACACCAATATCGATCATTCGCTGGCCTCCTCGGATTCTGATTTTTCACGTGGGACGTAAAAACGCGACAGCACCACGCCCAGCTCGAACAGCAAGCACATAGGAATAGCCAGCAGGGTTTGTGAAATCATATCCGGTGGTGTCAGCATCATCCCCACCACAAACGCAGCTACAATCACATAGGGCCGCTTGCGGGTTAAGCTTTGTGCCGTGGTCGCCCCTGTCCAAACCAGCAGTATAATCGCGATAGGGATCTCAAAGGCAATGCCAAAGGCGAGAAACAGCGCCAAGATAAAGTCGAGATAACTGGCAATATCGGTTGCCACTTGCACTCCTTCTGGCGCGATAGAGGTGAAAAAGCCAAAGACCAATGGCAGCACAACCCAATACGCAAACGCCACGCCCGCGTAAAACAGCAATGAACTGGAAACCAAAAGCGGCATCACCAACCGCTTTTCGTGCTTATAGAGGCCGGGGGCCACGAACGCCCAGATTTGGTAAAGCACCACAGGGATGGCCACGAATACCGATATCACTAGCGTAAGCTTAATGGGGGTAAAAAAGGGTGAGGCCACATCGGTGGCGATCATGCTCGCCCCTTCGGGCAGTTTGTCGATCAGCGGTTGGGCTATCAGACTGTAAATATCATTGGCGAAATACACCAAGCAGGCAAACACCACCAAGATGGCGATAATTGCGCGCAGCAGGCGGTTGCGAAGCTCCATCAAGTGGCTGATAAGAGGCTGAGTATCGTTTACAGACATAGTGGTTTGTTCACCGAAAACATAAAGCGTCGGGCTCGTTATCGCTTATCCGTTGATGGCGCATCGTCGCCTTCATCTGGGTGATGAGAAGCAGGTGATGCTGCATAAGGGCGTTGTACATCCGCCGCGCGTTGACGTAGGGTGTCGACCGACTCTTGTAACTCAGGTGACAAATCTTTCATCCCCGCTTGTTCGGCCTTATGTAAGTTGTCCTGGAGCTCTTTGAGTTTGAGCTCTTGCTCAAGCTCATCACGGACGGAGCCTGCCATCCGTTTCGCCGCCCCCACCCAGCGCGACACATTGCGTATCGCGACCGGTAATCGCTCCGGGCCAAGCACCACGAGGCCAATAATGGCAATCAGCACTAGCTCCCAGAAACCAATATCAAACACGGCTTACACCTGCTCTTTATCTTTGCGTGCTTGCTCTTTTTTCGACGCGTCGCTATCACTGCAATCCAACGACTGCTGCTGAAAATCCGCATCTTTGTCAGTGGTCTTTGCGTCGTCATCGTTCATCGCTTTTTTAAAGCCTTTGACCGCCGAGCCAAGATCGCCGCCCATGTTGCGCAGCTTCTTAGTGCCAAATAACAACACCACAATCACCGCAATGATCAGCAACTGCCAAATACTAATTCCACCCATACCGGTTCCCTTTCTTCCGTTTGGTTAACTTGATGTGCGCAGCAGTGTAACTGCTATTTATTACAAGTTTTATTACAAAGTCGCCAGCCCCACAACCAAAAGATCACCGCACCTGTGGCAGCGACGCCCGGCAAGGTCTCGACATGATTGGCGAACAAAATGGTCGCCGTCAGCAGCAAGGTGGCACCAATGCCGAGCATGTAGGTGGCGCGTGAATGACGTTGCCGGGTTTGCAAATAACCATGATAGTAAGCATCGAGCCGTTGGTTAATTTGTCGCCCTTGGCGCAATCCGTCATACACCAGCTCTGGGATCTCAGGTAACTTCTCGGCCCAAAATGGCGCTTTCTCTTTGACCGCTGCCCAAACCGCTTGGGGCCCCACTTGCTGTTTCATCCACGACTCTAAAAACGGCTTGGCCGTGGTCCACAAATCTAACTGCGGATAGAGCTGACGCCCAAGCCCTTCAATGTAGAGTAAGGTTTTTTGCAACAACACCAGCTGCGGCTGCACTTCCATATTAAACCGACGCGCGGTGTTGAAGAGGTTTAATAACACATTACCGAACGAGATTTCGCACAGTGGCTTTTCGAAAATGGGCTCACACACGGTGCGAATGGCAAATTCAAAATCATCCACGTTGGTGTCGTGCGGGACCCAGCCAGAGTCGACGTGCAATTCGGCCACTTTGCGGTAATCGCGGTTAAAAAAGGCGATAAAGTTTTCCGCCAAATAGCGTTTATCGTCGCGATTTAAGGTGCCGACAATCCCGCAATCCAGCCCAATCCACTGCGGGTCATCCGGGTGCTCGTAGGAGACAAACACGTTGCCCGGGTGCATATCCGCATGGAAAAAGCTGTCACGAAACACCTGGGTAAAGAAGACCTCCACCCCGCGCTCAGCCAGCAGCTTCATATCCGTGCCATTGGCTTGTAGCGCCTCGATATCCGACACTTGAATGCCATAGATTCGCTCAGACACCATCACGTCTTTGCGGCAGTAATCGCTGAACACTTCGGGCACATACAGCGCTGGGTCGTTTTCAAAGTTGCGGCGCAGCTGAATGGTATTGGCCGCTTCGCGCATTAAGTCCAGCTCATCGAGCAAGGTTTTTTCATACTCACGGATGACTTCGACCGGTTTTAACCGACGCGCATCGGGCAGAAAGCGCGCCACCAACCGTGCCACACGATACATCAGTCGCAAGTCGGCTTGGATCACCGGCAAAATATCGGGACGGATCACCTTCAGCACCACTTCGCGGCCGTTCGATTTGAGGGTAGCGGTATGCACTTGCGCGATTGAGGCGGAGGCGAGCGGATTGGGGTCAAAATCGCTGAACCAGGTTTCCAGTGGGCCGCCTAACGAGGCTTCGATTTGCGCTTTGGCTTTGTGGCCATCAAACGGTGCCACCTTATCTTGCAGTTGCGCCAGCTCGTTGGCGATATCACCCGGAAAGAGATCGCGGCGCGTCGACATCATTTGCCCAAGCTTTACCCATACCGGGCCCAAGCTTTGTAAGGCCAACCGTAAACGTTCTCCTACCGGCTTATCTGGGTGCTGATTTTTCAGCCAAAACAGTGATTGACGACCAAGATGCGCCAGCCGAGTTAACGGCTGTTTGGGCAACAAGGCATCGACACCGTACAGCAGTAAGGTGCGGATGATAAAATACAAGCGACGAATTTCATTGAGCGTCATGCAGACTCCACCCGTTCTACCAACTGCTTAACCCTGGCTTCCAATCGCGCGACATCGCTGCGCAATTCGTCCACTTGGTCACTGTAAGCGGCCACTTCAAGCGCCCCTGGCGCTAAACGCCACTCTTCAGTAATCACATCCCCCGCATAGCGCTGTTGTCGCTGAGCCAATTGTTGCAGTTGTTGCCAGCGCTGCTGGGCGTGACTCACCACTGTGTGGGCAATCACATCGCCAGTATACGGTGCCAACCACTCTGCCACATCCAGCTCGATACCGCTGAGCAACTGAGAAAACTGCTGCGCCACGTCAATATCGCCATCAAGCGTGAGTTTATCCGCTTTGATTAGCGCGGTTAAATTGGCCTTTTGCTGTAACTGCGGCAATGCCGATAGCGATAACGACAAATTAGCATCACGCTCACCCTCATAATGGCTGAGTACATCAATGCGTTGGTCGAAGATAAAAATTAGTTGGCGATCAATCTCTTGGAGTGTAACACCGATACAACGCCCTTTTAGACGCGCAAGGCGACGCTGGCTATCGGCATCTTTGGCAATCACCGCATTAAGCGCTGTTTCCAGGGCCGCGCATAAAAGTGAATCAAGCGCCATGTGGGCTCCTTAGAATTTATATCCACGGT
This sequence comes from Salinivibrio sp. HTSP, assembly GCF_003390965.1. Lineage (NCBI taxonomy): Bacteria > Pseudomonadati > Pseudomonadota > Gammaproteobacteria > Vibrionales > Vibrionaceae > Salinivibrio > Salinivibrio sp. HTSP. The sequence continues at coordinate 14,823 of NZ_PXUD01000031.1, read as the reverse complement.
GCAGCGCTACAATGCCACCCGTAAGATTGTAGTAGCTGGCTTGTTCAAAACCGGCTTGCTCCATCATTCCTTTTAAAGTTTCTTGATCAGGATGCATGCGAATCGATTCGGCCAAATAACGGTAGCTGTCTGGATCGTTAACAATCAATTGCCCCATTTTCGGTAACACATGGAAAGAGTAGGCGTCGTAGACTTTTGATAACGGATCGGCAACCGGTTTGGAAAACTCCAGCACCAGCAAACGCCCACCAGGCTTGAGGACACGAAACATTGAGCGTAAAGCAGCATCTTTATCGGTGACGTTGCGCAGACCAAACGCGATAGTGATGCAATCGAAATGGTCATCAGGGAAAGGCAGTGCCTCGGCGTTGGCTTGCACGTAACTAACATTACCAACAATGCCTTTGTCGCGCAGTTTGTCGCGGCCCACCTTAAGCATTGAGTTATTAATGTCGGCGAGCACCACTTCACCGCGTTCACCAACAAGGCGAGAAAATTTTGCCGTAAGGTCACCAGTACCACCGGCTAAGTCGAGCACTTTTTGCCCAGGACGAACACCACTGCAATCAATGGTAAAGCGTTTCCAGATCCGGTGAATGCCCATCGACATCACATCATTCATCAGATCGTACTTCGCCGCCACCGAGTGAAACACATTGGCCACGAGGCTTTCTTTTTCTTGGCGTTTGACTTGCTGGTAGCCAAAGTCGATGGTCTCTTGATCCTGGTGCGCGTTTTTATCTGTCATTGTATTCCCCTAACATATTGGCTCCAGTTTACTTTATCGCCCATCCCGACTCCAAGCGTGCGGCCAAGTTTATTATGATTATTGCTGGTTGGCGTCCCGTTCGGCCTGAGTCAGGTTGAGAGGTTCATCGGCCGCCGGCTCGGTAGCGACACTGGCGAGCGACGGGCTGATATCCCGTTTCACCTCCACCCCCAGCGCTTTAAACCCTTCCGCTTGGCGAATAATATTACCGCGGCCATGGCTGAGTTTGTTCATCGCCCCTTGATAGCTGTCACTGGCTTTACCCAGCGCATTGCCGAGCGCTTCCATATCACCAACAAATAAGCGCACCTTGTCATAGAGCTTGCTCGCTTTCTCTGCGATTTGTTTGGCATTTTGGTTTTGGTATTCATAACGCCATAAATTATTGATGGTACGCAGTGCCACCAGCAAAGTGGTAGGACTGACCAGCATAATATTATTGTCCATCGCCTCACGGATCAGGCGGGCATCAGCCTCAACCGCGACTTGGAAAGCCGGCTCCACTGGAATAAACATCAGTACGTAATCCAGCGAACGCACGCCATGAAGCTGATGATAATCTTTGCGCCCCAGCCCGCGGATATGCTGGCGAATGGCCTGGACATGCTCTTTTAGCGCCGCATCTTGCTCAGCCAAGGTCTCTGCGTTGTAGTAACGCTCATAGGCGACGAGGGCCATTTTGGCATCTATTACCACGTCTTTTTCTTGGGGTAATTTCACCACCACATCGGGCTGATAACGCTTACCTTGCTCGTTCTCAAAGCTCACTTGGGTTTGGTACTCGCGCCCCTCTCGCAAGCCAGACTCTTCTAAAATGCGCGCGAGGACCACTTCGCCCCAATTACCTTGTTGCTTATTATCGCCTTTTAGCGCCTGAGTCAGGTTATGGGCCTCACGGGTCATGTCCGCGTTTAATTGTTGTAGATTTTTGATTTCATGAATCAGGGTATGCCGCTCTTTGGCTTGCTCGCCAAAGCTATCGGTCACCTGCTTCTTAAATCCTTCCAACTGCGATTTAAGCGGTCCAAGCAGGCTTTCTAAGCTCATTTTATTTTGCTCATCGACCGAGTGGACTTTTTGCTCAAATACTTGATTGGCAAGTTGCTCAAACTGGGTGCGTAATCGCTCCTCCGCGTTTTCTAGCAGTGCGTGTTTTTCCTTCGCCGCGTTTAACTGCTGCTCGGCGCTGGCTTTAACTTCTCGCAACTCTGCCAACAGTTCTGATTTATCCTCACGTACCGCATCCAGTTTGTCTGACAGCGCTTGATTGTCTTGGCGTAATTGCTCCAGTTGACGTAGCTTCTCACTGGCAGAAGTTAATTTGCCGTAATACTGGCGTAGCTCTTGCGTCAGACGATCGCGCTCAACATCCAAGCTATCCAACTCTTGTTGTTGTTGTTCCAGTTGCTGACGAAGCTGTTGTTGCTGCATGTCAGCGGTCGCCTGCTGTTGGGCATATTGCGTGTCAAACCACTGTTGATATTGGGTGACTACGCGTCGATGCAGCCAATAGCTCAGCCCTGAGGCACTGATAACGCCGAAACAAAACGTCAGGATAGACAAGGTGGATAATGACAGACCATCAAGCATAATGGGTTCTCTATTGTACGGTCACTGATGTCAGCAAGGCTAATGGGATACTGGATAGATGTCCAGTCTATCTCGGTGCGTACGAATACCGTAGACTGCCTGGAATCGAAGGCATCTTTGCAGGGAGGCAGTATGCACAATGAACGTAAAGCACTGATATTTGGATTATCTGCCGTGCTGTTGTGGTCAACAGTCGCGACCGCGTTCAAAATCACCTTAAGCTACATGACCCCGATTCAAATGCTGGCCGCCGCCAGCGTGGTATCGGTCGTCGTACTCGCCGCTATTGCCGCCGTGCAAGGCAAGCTATCGGCACTGTGGCCGACGTTTCGTCGTCGACCTGGCTATTATTGCCTGCTAGGGATGATTAATCCCTTAATTTATTATTTGGTCCTTTTCAAAGCCTATGATCTTCTTCCCGCCTCTTTGGCCCAACCATTAAATTACAGCTGGGCCATTACTTTGACCTTAATGGCAGCGGTGTTTCTCGGCCATACTATTCGTCGTCAAGATTGGATTGCGGCGGCGTTGGGCTATTTTGGTGTGGTGGTCATAGCAACCAAAGGCCAATTGCTCTCGTTACAATTCGACAGCCCGCTAGGCATTGGGCTTGCGTTGCTCTCCACCCTATTGTGGGCAGGTTTTTGGGTACTGAATACTAAAAATCCTGCCGACCCGGTGCTCGGCATTCTGTTAAGTTTTATGCTGTCGCTACCGGTGTCCTTATTGTTAGCCGGAATGACAGCATCATGGACAGGGATCCCCTGGCAAGGCTGGCTCGCGGTGAGCTATGTGGGGCTTTTTGAAATGGGGGTAACCTTTATGCTGTGGTTGAGCGCAATGAAATATACTCAGAATGCCTCACGGATCAGCAATCTGATTTTTATCTCGCCTTTTATCTCCTTGGTGTTACTGGCCACCATTATCGGCGAGACGATTCATATCAGCACCCTGATCGGTCTTAGCTTTATTGTCGTGGGCCTACTGATTCAGCAACGCAAACCCAAAAATAGCAAACAACCCGCGGCGAGTACCTAACGATCCTAGCGCCACACGCCGCTCAGTCTTGTTTATTCCTTTGAGGATGGGCGGCGATCAGCCCATCTTGCGTTGGATTACATACTCATAAAGCTCGTCAGCAGATAAACCATCTTGCGCCAAGCCTTGGGTGATTTCTTCAATACGCTCAGATCGACGCTCATCTATCACCTGATTAAATTGATAAACCAGTTCGCGTAAATATTTCAGTGGCACCTGATGGGCGGCGCTACGTACACGCTCTTCACTTTGACTGCCTAATTCTGCCAGCAATTTGCCAAACATGATTTTCTCGGGCGATTCCTCAAGTTGCTCAAGGACGCGCGCCATTTCGATTGTCGATAATGACATAGTGTATAACTGACCTTTGGATATAAAACGATAAGGAATGAGCATTAATTTGGTTTGCTTAGTAAATATACTCTCAATTTGGGGTTATTAGCAAAATAAAAAAACGCTGGCCGAAGCCAGCGAAAAGGGATGATGGGTTGTCGAGACCCCAGCGTTTTGCACGTCTTATTATATTTTGCCAACTGAACGCTTTTTTTTACTGATTATTTAATCTCTTACTGCTTTCGCATGCCATTGCTTACCTTTCGGTGACCACAAAATAATTAAGCCAGGTAGCAGCAACCACATATGCACGGTCATTAAATCACTGGCGGATAAACCTAAACGCTGAGTCAGGCTAACCAGCAGACCTGCGCCACTCATTTGGAACAATCCCAACAAGGCTGCCGCTGTGCCGGCACGATCAGAAAACGGGGCTAATGCCGCGCCCGCTGACGCGCCCAACACCCAAGCAAAGCCGAATGACGAGGTAAAAATGGGTAACATAAAGGCCCAGGGGGCAGCGATGGGGCTTAATGCCAGCATCAGCCCGCCTGAGCCGACCAGCATCATCAAGCCAATATTGAGCGCGCGGCGGCTGCCAAATTTTTGCATATAGCGCGGCGCTAACATCGCGGCGGCAATGTTTAATGCCGCGTTGGCACCGAACCAAAAAGTAAAGCTGTTCATGGAAATACCATACCTATCCATCAGCAATACGGGCGCGGAGGTGACATAGGCTAAGATCACCGCCATCGCCAGCATGCAAAGAATGATGTGATAGGTAAATGTCGGCACGCGTAGCACCTGCCAATACCGACGTAAGCTGAATAGGCGGCCCGAGGTGTCCGTGTGCGCAGGGCGTGTCTCGGGCAAAAATACGCTGACCAAGACCAAGCCCAATGCCGCATAACCGAGCATAAAGGTGAAGTTAGCGCGCCAATCAAACATTTGAGTCAGCCAGCTACCCAGTAGCGGCGCCAAGGCGGGCACAAAGCAAATCGCACCATTGAGATAGCTAATCATATGGCCGCTGCGCTCAGCACCAAAGCGGTCACGCACTGCCGCAAACGCACACACGGTAGTCGCACACGCGCCAAACCCTTGCAGCAAACGCGCCACCAGCATCATATCCATCGAGGTCGCGAGCCACGCCATCAGCGAGCTAAGACCGTATAGTGAAATACCAATGATCGCGACAGGCTTACGGCCAAAGCGGTCAGCCAATGGCCCCGCAAACAGCTGGCCCAAACCCAAACTAAACATAAACCAAGTGACGGTATCTTGCGCCAAGGTTGGGCTCACATTAAAGTCACCTGCCATATACGGTAATGCAGGCAGGTAAATATCAATCGCCATCGGGCTAAACAGCACCAGTAACACCATTAAGGCGACCAGTAAGCGATTTGATGTCGGTGAGTCAGTGTGTGACATGGGTTACTCCTCTATACAAGCACGTAGTATAGTGGCTTCAGGGTATGAACCATAATGGTTTATAGTAAAAGCAGTTATTCCCAAGGAGAATACCAGCAATGGATTTGGACCAGCTGCAGCGCACCGACCTCAATTTATTGGTGTGTTTGCATGTACTTTTAGAAGAGTGCAATGTCACGGGCACGGCAAAACGCCTGCATCTCAGCCAATCGGCAGTGAGTAAAAACTTAGCCCGACTCAGAGCGCAATTTAACGATCCACTTTTTACTCGAGCAGCCCACGGGCTCAAACCCACGGTTCGTGCACAAACCTTACAACCTAAATTACGCGCTTTGCTCAATGATATCGCGGCGATGACCGAACCTGACCATTTTCAGCCACACTTAAGTGATCGCTGTTTTCGCTTTGCCCTCGTCGAGAGCGCCTACCCATTACTGCTGCCCCAATTTATTGGCGATATGTTAGAGGCCGCCCCATCGATCACCCTCAATACCGCCGCTTGGGATCAAACTACCTTTGATGGCCTCGCCCGCGGCAATATCGATTTTGGTATTACCGGTAAAGATTTAAATCCCGCCGATGCCATGTTGACCATGATGCCGCCCAAGGGTGTGCGCTACCAAGAGCTTTGCCAAGATCACCAGTGTGTGTTGATGCGCGCTGATCACCCAGCGCTCAAGGGCCCATGGGATGAAGCGCGTTACCTTGGACTGCGACATGTACAGGTGAAGTGTGACGGGAATGACCGCTGGCTGTTGGACTATAAACTGGCAGAGCGTAATATTGAGCGTGACATTGCCATGTACGTGCCAGATTTCAACAGTGCGGCGAGCCTGTGTACCTATACCGACCTGGTGTTTACCTCACCAAGCCAGTTTGCGCATTATATTGCCGCGTCGCTCAATTTGGTGGTGCGGCCGTTACCGACGCCAATCCCGCCAATGGCGTACACCTTGTTTTGGCATCAAAATCAAGAAAATGACCCGGGGCACCAATGGCTGAAAGCCTTGATTATTTCGCGCTGTCAGCAGTTTAGCCCGGCAAAATTGCAACCTATCGCCCATCGCGCTAGGGTCTAATCCACGGGTTTTTACGCGAGGCCGAACATGGCAAGTTCACCCAATTTAAAGAAGGAAGAATAATGGACGCGACCCTTACCAAGCGTATTGAGCAGCTAAGACACTGGCTGGCTCAACACGACTATGACGCCTTACTCATCCCCCACGAAGACGAATACCTCGGCGAATACGTGCCTGAGCACAATGAGCGCCTGCATTGGGCAACCGGCTTTACCGGCTCCGCAGGGGCCGCGGTGATCACCCGCGACAAGGCGGCGATTTTTGTTGATGGCCGCTATGTGGTTCAAGTCCGTAAGCAAGTCCCCGCCGGCCTGTTTGACTACTGCCATCTGATTGATGAGCCACCGGTGCAATGGGCACAGCAACAATTACCCAAGGGTGCCAAGCTGGCTATCGACGCTCGCATGCATAGCGCTGCTTGGTACAAACGCACCCAACGTGCGCTGGATGGGGCTTTGACACTGGTGAGCGTTGAGCAAAACCCGATTGAAAGCTTGTGGGACGATCGCCCCGCCCCGCTTAATAGCCCTGCCATTTTACTGGGTGAAGAGAAAACCGGCCGCGCCAGCTTGGATAAGCGGCAAACCATTGGCCAGCAGCTGGCTGATCAGAATCTTGATGCCGCGGTACTCACTCAACCCGATGCCGTCTGTTGGCTGCTCAATATCCGTGGTCGCGATATCCCACGTTTACCCGTGGTGCTGACCCAAGCGATTATCAAGCAATCCGGTGACGTCACCGTATTTATCGACCCCGCGCGTCTGCCCGAAGGCTTTGATGCACACGTGGGCCAAGGCGTGAACGTTGCGCACCCAGACAGCCTGGTTGATGCCCTGCAAGCGCTGACGGGTCAACGTGTATTGGTCGACCCAAACGGTGCCAATGCCTGGACACTGGACACCCTCCAACAAGCGCAAGTCACCGTGGTGGAAGCGCAAGACCCATGTGCGCTTGAAAAAGCGGCCAAGAACCCGCAAGAAATCGCCGGTATGCGTGCCTGTCACGTGCGCGATGGTGTTGCCGTGACCCGCTTCTTGGCGTGGTTTGACCGTCAAGTCGACGCCGGTGAACGCCCTGACGAAGCGGTGCTCGCAGACACCTTGTATCAATTCCGCCAACAAGACGATCAACTGGTCGACTTAAGCTTTGATACCATTTCCGCCGCCGGTGGCAACGCCGCTATGTGCCACTACAACCACAACAATCAGCCCAAACCGAGCGTGATTGAGAGCAACAACGTCTACTTGGTCGACTCTGGCGGCCAATACTATGACGGCACCACGGACATTACCCGTACCGTGCCGGTGGGCGAATGCAGCGCTGAGATCAAAAAGGCCTTCACGCTGGTGCTGAAAGGACATATTGCGCTGGCCACCGCGCGGTTCCCGAAAGGTACCTCAGGCAGCCAGCTTGATGCCTTAGCACGCCAGTATTTGTGGCAACACGGCTATGATTTTGACCATGGCACCGGTCACGGTGTCGGGCATTTCTTGGACGTACACGAGGGTCCGCAGCGCATTTCCAAAGCGCCCAATAGCGTCGCGCTATTGCCGGGCATGGTGGTGTCAAACGAGCCGGGCTACTATCGCGCCGAGGCGTTTGGGATCCGGATTGAAAACCTCGAGTTGATTGAAGAAAAGCCCACCGAGGGCGACATGACGATGCTCGGATTTGCCTCACTCACGCGTGCACCGATCGATCGTCGTTTGGTCGATGTGAGCTTACTTAGCGAGGCGGAAATCCAGTGGTGGAATCGCTATCATCAAACCGTGTGGGATGAAATCAGCCCCCACCTCGATGATCAAGACCAAGCTTGGTTAAAACAAGCGACCGCGCCGTTAAGTGGTTAAGTCGCCTCTTCACTAAGTATAAAAAAACAAAAAGCGTCCGATTGGACGCTTTTTTTATTCCCCTTTCAGGGCTTTCTCGACCGCTTTGGGCGAAAAGCCGCGCAAGGTGGTATCGCCAATGCAAATCACCGGGACACCCCGCGAGCCAGTTGCCGCCAGCAGCTTCTTGCCTTTGGGCGTGGCCGTATCGACAACACGATAACGCAGCCCTTTTTTATCCAAGTAAGCTTTGGCCGCCTCACAGTGAGGACAGCGCGGACCTACATATACAGTAATACGTTTCATGCCCGCATTGTCGCTAACCCACTGCCGTTTGTGAAGCCATTTGCGCCTGACGCGCCACATCGTAGATGTTATCCCAATCTTTCCATACCACCTCAAAACCGAGGGCACGGACGCTGGCGGCCACCTCTGCCGCGCTACGTTCATCACTGATGGCAAACTGCTCTAATTGTGGCTCAGGGTTCGCATAGCCGCCCGGTTGGGTTTTTGACGCCGCGGAAAGGCTCGTGACCCCAAGGGGCAACACATTGTCGCGAAAGTGGGGTGACTCTCGTGTCGACAGCGACAGCTCCACCTGCGGATTCCACAACCGATAGGCACAAATCAGCTGAACCAGCTGCTTGTCCGTCATCACCGATTTCGGCTGTAACGCCCCCGCGCAAGGACGTAAGCGCGGAAAAGATAGCGAATAGCGGCTTTGCCAGTATTGCTTTTCCAGATAATCGAGATGCTGGGCGGTAAAAAAGCTGTCGGTGCGCCAGTCCTCAAGGCCAATCAAGGCGCCGAGACCAATCTTATCGACCCCTGCTTGTGCCAACCTATCTGGGGTTTGCAGTCGGTAGTGAAAGTCGGTTTTATTGCCACGCTTGTGGTGTTCCCCATAGGTTGGCGCGTGGTAGGTTTCTTGATACACCATCACCGCATCCACCCCCTTTGCCACCAAGGCGCGATATGCGTCGGTATCTAGCGGCTGCACCTCCATCGCCACATGATGAAAGTATTGCTTCACCACCGGTAAGGCGCGGAGAAAATACTCGAGCCCTACCTTGGTTTCATGCTCTCCGGTCACCAAGAGCACACTGTCAAAGCCCATTTTTTTGATCGCTTCACACTCGGCGGCGATCTCAGCTTCATCCAACGTGCGCCGTTTGATCCGGTTCTCCATCGAAAAACCGCAATAGGTACACACGTTGGCGCACAAATTGGAGAGATACAGCGGAATATAGAACCCCATGGTATAGCCAAACCGCTGCCGCGTCAGCGCCGCAGATTGCTGAGCCATGGCCTCAAGGTAGGCTTCAGCGGCAGGACTGATCAGGGCAGCGAAGTCGTCCACATTGCGCGAGGATTTAGCCAGCGCCCGCTCGACATCTTGGCGCGTTTTGCTGTAAATCGAAAGGCGATGATGATCCCAATCGAGTGCTGCCCACCGCTCAGAAAAACTCATCACGCCTCCTTAGCGTCAAGAAACGCGGTTAAGGGGCTAGACGCGTGGGCGTGATTGTGTGTGCCCGCCAGTCCAGCGCGATACGCGCAGCGTCCTGCTTCAACCGCTTGTTTAAACGCTGCGCCCATAGCAATCGGATCGCCAGCCGTGGCAATAGCGGTATTGACCAATACTGCATCGGCACCGCGCTCCATCGCTAACGCCGCATCTGACGGTGCACCAATGCCGGCATCAATGATCACCGGCACGCGAGCTTGCTCGATAATGATGTCGAGAAACGCCATTGAGGCCAGCCCTTGGTTGGAGCCAATCGGTGAGCCAAGGGGCATCACCGCCGCACATCCCACCTCTTCCAAACGCTTACACAGCACAGGATCGGCATGACAATATGGCAGCACCACAAACCCCTCATCCACAAGCGTTTTCGCCGCTTGAAGGGTTTCAATCGGATCAGGCATCAGATACTTAGGGTCGGGGTGAATTTCCAGCTTTACCCAATGTGTTCCTAATGCTTCTCGAGCAAGACGCGCGGCAAACATCGCTTCTTGCGCATTTTTCGCCCCCGAGGTATTGGGCAGCAGGCGCACACCGAGCTCACGCAGCGGGGTTAAAATATCGTCTTGTGTGGCATGCACATCGACTCGCCTTAGCGCCATGGTGACCAGCTCAGTACCACTGGCCGCCAGTGATTCGGCCATGATCTTGCGACTGGCAAACTTGCCCGTGCCGGTTAACAGCCGAGATGAAAACGTCGTATCCGCAATGGTTAACATAATTATCCTCCGGCAATCGCTTGAAAGACCGCCAAGCTATCGCCAGCGGCAAGTGACGTGGATGACCAAGCATCGCGCGCAATAATGGTCTGATTTAGCGCGACCGCGACTGATTCAGCCGGCACCTTCATCTCCTCAATCAATTGCGCGACGGTCGTGGCATTGACCTCTGTAGGCGTGTCATTAATGGTTAACTGCATCACTTACCTCCCGCGTTGGCTGACAAACCGCACAGAGCGGATGAACAGGCAGCGAAAAGTGCTGCCATGTCATGGTTTGACCATCCAGTTGTGACAAGCGATTGGTACCGACCGCCTGCCCTAATAATAATTTTATCCCTTCCAGCGCTTGCGCGGTGGCCATCATGCCGACCACAGGTCCCATTACCCCAGCCTCAGCACAGCGCGTGGGTTCAGAGGGCGTCACGTCCGCAAAGGCGCACGCATAACATGCGCTATGCGGTTGATAAACCAATAACTGGCCTTGCCAGCCAATCGCGGCCGCGCTCACCAACGGCGTGCCAGCCTCTACACAGGCTTGGTTAACCGCATGGCGAGTGGCGAGATTATCACTGCAATCGAGAACCACATCCGCCATCGCCACTTCAAGCGCCAGACGTTCACCCTCGAGATAGGCATTGATGGCTCGGCACTGGCAATGTGGATTCAGCGCGACCAAGTTAGCGGCTAGCGCTGCGGCTTTATCGGTGCCGATTTGCGCCTCCCGATACGCCACCTGACGCGCCAAGTTAGATAGCTCAATGTGGTCCGAGTCAGCAATCGCTAACTGACCCACGCCAGCGCCTGCAAGATAGAGGCCCGCGGTGGTTCCAAGCCCACCGGCACCGACGATCAACACGCGCGCCTTGCTCAGTGCCTGCTGCCCGCACTCTCCAACTTCTGGCAGCATGATTTGCCGGCTATAACGCAGGTATTCACTGTCCGATAGCATCACGCCCTCCTTGTTGTCTTGATGGATTAAGACAGCGGTCAAATGCGTCAATGCGCGCCGCTAAATCAGGCGCTTGCGTCACGGCGCGGACCACCGCAATGGCGTCCACGCCAGTGCGCCAAACGTCAGGGGCTCGGTTGAGATCAATACCGCCAATCGCCACCGTCGGGAAGCGGCAATCCACAGTCGCCACCTGCTGCGCTAACGCAGAAATGCCTTGCGGCGGCTCGGCGAGCTGTTTGGTGGTAGTGGGAAAAATATGGCCGATGGCAAGATAACTGGGCGAGAGCGCAATCGCTGCAGCGAGCTGCTCTGGACTGCGCGTCGATACGCCAAGGCGCACGCCTTGTCGTGCGAGCCGGTCAAGATCCGCCTCTTGTAAGTCTTGCTGTCCCAGATGAACGCCATAGGCGCCAGCCTCAAGCGCGAGCTGCCAGTGATCGTTGATAAACACCTGCGCATGGTGCGCGCGGCCCAATGCCACCGCGCGCTGTACCCAATCTAACAATTGTGGATGCGCTGGCTGCTTCACACGCAGTTGCACGGTTTTCACCCCCAAACAAAGCAAGCGTTCGAGCAAATCCACATCGTCCACCACAGGATATAATGGGCCTATACCTTCAGGCATAGGCGCAAATGGGGTTAGGCTCATGATTCCACCTTATCGCTGTCGCTTACCTCAGCGCCTTGTGGTGAAGAATGATGAGATTTTTGCAGGTAGAGCTCACTGCCCTTTTCTCGGAATTCTTGCGATTTTTGCTGCATGCCTGCTAACGGGTCTTCCAGCATAGTGACATCAATCGCTTCGCCCGCGGCGGCATAGCCATTTTCTTTGGCATAATCTCGGACTTCTTGGCTGATTTTCATGGAGCAGAATTTTGGCCCACACATAGAGCAAAAGTGTGCGACCTTGCCCGACTCTTGAGGGAGCGTTTCGTCGTGATAGGCACGTGCCGTCACCGGATCTAAAGCAAGGTTGAACTGATCTTCCCAGCGGAATTCAAAGCGCGCTTTGGAAATGGCGTTATCCCGCACTTGCGCACCCGGGTGTCCTTTGGCTAAGTCGGCAGCGTGTGCGCAAAGCTTGTAGGTGATCATGCCCGTTTTAACATCCTCTTTATTGGGCAGGCCCAGATGCTCTTTGGGCGTGACATAGCAAAGCATCGCACACCCAAACCAGCCAATCATCGCCGCACCAATCCCGGAGGTAATGTGGTCATAGCCAGGCGCAATATCGGTGGTCAGCGGGCCTAAGGTATAAAAAGGCGCTTCGTGGCAATGGGTGAGCTGCTCGTCCATATTCTCTTTGATCATGTGCATGGGCACATGGCCGGGGCCTTCAATCATCACCTGTACATCGTATTCCCATGCCACCTTGGTTAGCTCGCCCAGGGTACGTAGCTCACTGAACTGGGCTTCGTCGTTCGCGTCAGCCACTGAGCCTGGGCGCAATCCATCGCCTAACGACAGCGATACATCATAGGCAGCACAAATCTCGCAGATTTCGCGAAAATGGGTATAGAGGAAGCTTTCTTGATGATGCGCCAAGCACCATTTGGCGATAATCGAACCGCCACGCGAGACAATCCCAGTCACGCGATTGGCAGTCATGGGCACATAGTGCAAACGCACCCCGGCGTGAATGGTAAAGTAGTCGACCCCTTGCTCGGCTTGCTCTATCAAGGTATCGCGCATCACTTCCCAGGTCAGGTCTTCGGCAACGCCATTCACTTTCTCAAGCGCCTGATACATAGGTACGGTGCCAATCGGGACTGGGCTATTACGTAAAATCCACTCGCGAGTTTCGTGGATATTGCGTCCGGTCGATAAATCCATCACCGTATCCGCTCCCCAACGGGTCGCCCACACCAACTTTTCGGTTTCTTCTTCAATGGAGGAGCTCACCGCCGAGTTACCAATATTGGCATTCACTTTCACTAGAAAGTTACGCCCAATGATCATCGGCTCCGCTTCTGGGTGGTTAATGTTGGCAGGAATAATCGCACGCCCTTCAGCAACTTCTTGGCGCACAAATTCGGGGGTGATGTTTGAGGGTAAATGCGCGCCAAAGCTTTCCCCTGGGTGCTGGCGGTTTAGTTGCTCTTCACGATACTGCTGGCGACCCATATTTTCCCGGATGGCGATAAATTCCATCTCTGGGGTGATAATGCCTTGGCGTGCGTAGTGAAGCTGGGTCACACATTGATGAGGTTTCGCCCGACGGATAGGCGGTAAGGCGCCAAAGCGAAGATCATCCAAGGTTTCATCACTGAGGCGGGTCTGCGCATAGTCTGAGCTCACTGCATCAAGAAACTCTGTATCGGCACGCTCATCAATCCAGGCTTTGCGCACTGGCGCTAAGCCTTGGTAAATATCGATAGCACTCTGTGGGTCGGTATAAGGCCCTGATGTGTCATAAACCCGAATGGATTCATTGTCCTCGTACTGCGGATTGTCTTTACTCCCGCCCACAAAGGTCGGAGACAGATGGATCTCGCGCATCCCTACACGAATATCAGGTCGCGAGCCCTCGACATAAACTTTCTCCGAGTTGGGGTAGGTTTGCGCAGAGAGGGAATCGATAAAAGATTTGGCCTCAAGACGGGCCTGTTTACGGGTCGACATAGCATTACTCCGGTGTTCATTATGGGAATTAATGCTTGCCGGAAAACGCTGAATTGAGATGTGAGCAAACTGGCAGACGCGTACGGTCTGTGATCTGATGCATCTCTTGTTCCCTTCGCTGGTCCTAACCAGATCAGGTTCAACGGATCCCACTTAACGTGGTCTCAGCCAATTGGCACTCCGACAAGTTCAACGCCAGTATAAGAAATCACCGCCGCAACAACAAGCGACGTAATAGCATGTTTTTACCTACCCAGTAATACGTCCTAGCAGCCAAGCGCCCATCGCAGCCGCTCCCAAGCATAACGCTAGGTTGAGACCCACGTTTAACAAGGCTTTCACCGTCTCACCATGTTGAAAAAGAAGCAAGGTATCCACTGAAAAGGTCGAGAAGGTGGTAAACGCGCCCAAAAAGCCAATCGCAATCAGTTGACGCCAAGGCACTGGGGCAATCAGCTCTTGGCTCATCGCCGCTAAAAAGACGCCCATTGCTAATGAGCCCAGCACATTAACCATTAGGGTGCCGTACGGGAATCCTCGACCAAACACCGCGACGCTCCACTCTGAAACTAAAAAACGCGAGGACGCCCCTAATGCGCCGCCAAGCCCTACCCACAATATGCTTACCACTGGGTGCTCCTTTCGATTGGTAAAAACTCATCATACCGCGACATGTGAACAAGAAACAGGAGGGAGAAAAAGGGAAGAGGGGCAGAGTTGCTAGAAGCTTAATGATTCACATACAAAAAAAGCACCGGCAATGTCGATGCTTTGGTGTTTGGCAGGGGTAGAGGGATTCGACCGGGCTGGCGTCCCAGCCCCCAACACGCCTTTTTTGTCGTTTGCATGTTCTCATCTTATCGGATTACGAGAAGCTTGATGATTCACATACATCGAGTAGGGTGAGGCGTTGCCGCCTCATCCCTCTCACAGA
>NZ_PXUD01000030.1:0-18274 GCF_003390965.1 Salinivibrio sp. HTSP | reverse complement strand
GTTATACGAAGCGGTTTATTCCTAAATTAGGTGCGGAAACTCGGCTCTACCTAGCTTCGGTCATTTTCATCCTAGCCACGCTGGCGCTCGGTCTTTTCGTCTCCACCCTCGCGAAGACCCAATTCCAGGCGACCCAGCTGACGATCTTCACCTTCCTGCCATCCATATTGCTGTCGGGCTTCATGTTCCCGTTCGACGGTATGCCGAGGCTGGCGCAGTGGATCGGCGAAGTGATTCCGCTGACCCATTACATACGACTGTCGCGCGGAATTCTGCTTCGTGGCGCCAACTTGTCCCAACTGCATTCCGAAATCTGGCCGCTGCTAGCCTTCTTCGGGGTATTCCTGGTGCTGGCGACACTGCGCTTCAACAAGCAGCTTGACTAGTAGGCATGCGGCTGAGCGTGACCTAATTAGCCGCATGGCCCACGGGAAATGCATGAACATCCGCGTTTATGAGAGAGTTCCCAGCCCAGTCGCGAGATACTCTTTAAATCGTTCCCACGCCCCTGCGTGGGAATGCATATGGATTTTGAATCATGGGCAGGATTCGCTACAAGAGCACCGAGCAATACTTGACCTCTGTTCTAACACTCGCGGACAGTATCAATACCTATAGCGAACAAGCCCTAGCCAGCGTAACGTTACACAGGTATGTGTGCTGTTTGTGTTTGAATGATAGCTAGAGCTAGATATGCGTTCCCACGCGGGAGCGTGGGAACGAGTAAAAATGCGCTCTTACAGAGCGTGCCTGGCATTGGCAGCATTGCAGCGGCATCTATCATCAATAACATCCCTGAGCTGGGCTATATCACTAACAAACAAGCGGCATCTCTCATTGGTGTTGCAACCGTGACCAAAGAAAGTGGGCGATATAAAGGAAAACGGGTGATTCAAGGTGGGCGTGCTCAAGTTCGTACCGTGTTGTATATGGCGATGATGTCTGCGATGCAATGTAACCCTGTTTTTAAAGCCACGTATACCCGATTGGTCGCCGCCGGAAAGCCGAAAAAGTCGCTATTATTGCCTGTGTGCGTAAGATGGTGGTGATCTTAAATTCGATGCTCAGAGACGGCGTAATGTGGGATAAAAATATCGCTAAAATTTAGCGATTGACGACATACTCGTTTGTTATATTCATTTGCTAAACTAGAACTTCTTTGAAAAACCGAGCAGTCCACAACAGTAGCTCTGACTCATTAGCTGAAGTCAAACCACCTTTCTCGAAGATATAACGATTGTCGACAAAAGCATTTTCGATATCATAGAGTACCGAACTCAACGGCATACAAGACACATTACATACATGTTTTTCAAACAATAAACTTAGATTTTTTTTACAATCTTCAGGTAGTTTATCAAACAAGGCACCGAGCTTATGCCCCTTAATATTACTCTTCGAAAATTGCCTAGTAATTTGAGCTCCGCCAACAGACAATACTAGCCTTTCTTCGGAAGAAGCTACTATCGACTTAATAAATAACTCAATTGAAAATGCAAGATTAGAGTTGTAAGCAAATCGAAAGTCATTAACTTCGACCGCCCTTTCCTCAGCAAGTTCAGCTACCAGCAGGTAACCTAACGCCGCATTCAATACTTCTTTATTAATCTTCATTGGTACTTCCAAACTCACCTTGAATATAACGCCCGCATTTGCGGCTGGTTTGGAGCGCAGCGGAAAACAGTCCGCCAACATGCGCTTATTAAATCTTAATTCTCTAACTTCTGCGATATATCTTCTGTAACATATGAGGTCATGGATACAATTAAATCCTTAACATATCTTACGATACCTTCCGAATCTTTAAGCATTATTGATTTGGCTTTCCAATCAAGACAGAGAGGGCTAGAAATACTATCCCAACTTTTATACGGTAATGATTCTTTCGAGTGAAATATAACTAAAGACCGTCTTGAAAATAGTAAAACGATTGTTAAGCAGTAGTTATCTAATGCTGCATACTTAGGTCTAAAGTGAAGTTTTAAAGCGCGAAGAGGTGACTCGGCGGTATACTCAAACCCATCGATAATTTGGCGTTCTTTCTCTATTTTCTCAAGCTTATAATCTTTATCATCGTTCAAACCAAATGCTGTTAAAGCAGCCAGTGAACCCAAAGCATCTCTATATCTGCTAGGTTTTCTCGGAACTTCAACGTATTCGTCCTTGAAGTATTTTTGTGTTGAATATGACGGTTCAGCAAACAAACCCTCTTTATTATTTTTATGGATCCATCGACCAATTTCGGTAGAATTAGGAATTTGATACGTAGTATCAAATTCAATCTCTTCGAAATCAAACAGAGCAGTTATCTCTGGTGGCCAAAAATCAGGCTGTAAGTTAATTTTTATCTGCTCAATATTAGCTGAAGCTTCCTCGTAGGAGCAATACTCTTCATTACTCTTTTGTTCTACAAATTCAAGTAAGCTGGTTTCAGCTTGAGGGTTTTCAAGGGCGCTTTCTTCTTTTCCCTCAGTTGTGTTAACAAGCTTCAATGTGGTTTTAGTATAGTCAAGTAAGTTAAGATCTACTTCCCCGAATATTTCGGTATTATCAGCTTGCACAACAAAGGTAGGTTTGGGGTAGCCCGATGACGCCATATCATCTGCGACGAACGCCATTATATCCCTATACCTTATTGGGCCTTCATGTTCTGATAAAGACTTACAAAAGCTATAGGTAAAATAGCTATAAACATCGGATGCAAGTGATGTTTCTTCAGAGCTCGACGAATGAAAGAAATAAAGTTTATTAAGATTATTTTCTTTAGCTGATTTCTCTAAGTAAGGTTTTATTTCTGAATCTGATTTTACATAAGAAGATCCAGAATAACAGGCATCTACTATCTTAACTGTAAGATCAGGATTTAAGTTCCTTATAAGACCATCTAGCTCAGTGTTCCTAAGACCTGTAACCTCCTTTCTATCTTCCTTGAAGTCAGAAAAAACATAAAAGAAATCATCATCATATCTTGCCCCATGTCCTGAATAATAAAATACGAGCTCAGATATTTCTTTAGCTTTATATTTATTTATAAATTCTGTCAGCTTCTGTTTAGCTTCAAAAGCCTTAGGAGAATTAGCAACTACACAGATATCATCGAACTTCTCCAATCGTTCAAAAACTCCTTGCATCACCTCAGCATCGTTTCTACAAGCACTCAATGAACTGCAGTTCTGATAATCACTTACCCCTACGATTATTGCCAACTTCACAAATTATTACTCCATTGATTATTCTGTAGACTTAACGCTAAGCTAAGCGGCGACCCGTCAGGGGCGTCCGGTGGACGGCCACCAGGCCGGGAACGTACTTAAGCGATTTGTTACGTGTCACGACGCGAAAGCCGTAATCAAGACACCAGCACCCGCAATAATTGCGGCGACAATCCCTAGAATCCAGTTCCGTTGCGTCTTTCTTCTCTCGTATTCAAAAACCAACCAGTTGTAAGGTGATGCATTGTCATAGCCAACAAATTGCGACTCTCTGATTGCGTTGATGAGTCGACTGGTTTTAATCTTTTTTATAGTCTTGTGGTTTCGAGTCCCGAGATTGACATACACGTCCTGCGCATCGGCACTCAAACCCTCCCAATTTGCCATAAGATACCTTCTTGAATTTCCGACGGACTTACCACGTAACGCCAAATTAAGGTGTGAACAACGCTAACCACCCTACCTAAAGCATTGTGCCATAAACACTAAACTGGCTTGAAGTGAAAGCGCTGAGCGTTGTGAATCACTCTTAAATTTATTGTTATGCCTGTCCTAAAACGTGCTCAATAAAAGCTGACTTTTTTCGACGATACTCTTCTTGAGCCCAACCTGTACAAGACATTTTGAGTTCATTGTATTGTTGGACCAACTCAGGGCTTTCACGTAGCTTGTCCCTAAACCTCACAAAGAAGTCAAACTCTGAGCCATTCGCTACGACTTGAAAAGCGACATCTTCACCTGAGCTATTTTCTAGCATACAAAGCTCCGGAGTTCTTAACGTATTGGATTTTTCGTTGAAACCTAATGTAGAAAGTAACTTCACTGCTTTTTCTAGCTCGTTACCGTTAACGCCAACAAGTATGTCTAGGTCTCCCTTAGATACAGCATTAGGGATAGAAGAAGCTCCAATATGCTCAATTGTTGCGCTTGGAAGTAAAGCGGCTATCTGAAGTTCATACTTACGATAGAGATTTTCACAAGATGCCTGATACTCATCTGCTTTGTAAAACTGCATATTTTCTCCCAAAAGGCATAACGCCCCAATCACGCGCCCAAATTGTTGGGTGCTTTTTGGTAATACACTGACGCAAAGCGGCAATCACCCAAAGCCGCGCGACGATTTGGGTCGCCTTGAATTGGTTTGTTATGCGCTACTAACCTCTGCGATACAAGGAAAAACTTTCATTTGCTTCTTTCGTGCATAGAGCGGTTGCAAACAAGTTAGCTCCAATTGAAGCTATGATTAGGTATGAATTACTGAGTAAAGACACACGAAAATCATACACGTCGTTATTTTCATTATAGAAAAGCAAGTCTACAAACACCGCCGAAGCCGCACACCCAAAAAGCCCGAATAAAGCCAAAACAAGACCTGCATAAAACTTAGATCTCCGACCATCAATTTGAATTACAGCGCATAAGGCTAAGAAAACAACAGCAAAAGTTAAAACTGATATACCTAATCCCAAATTAGACATGCTACCTCTCCATTAATAACAATTCGTTAGATATGGAACATTTAGCCATAAACTTGAGAGATTTTGTACTGAATTTAGAGACTTACACTGGCGCATAACATTGTATTAGTGCGCACGCACGATTTCCCAAAACCGTTATACGCACTCTTTTCTACCTAATAGACTGTTATTATTGGAATTTCTCACCTCTAGTGGATACTGCTCTTCCGTGAAAGTGTGCATGCCGCCTATCTCAACTCAGGCATTCACACTATCCCCAAGTATCAAGCTGTAACCTCATGACTTATAGACTCTTTTAATCATCCATTCTGGGATAGTGTGAACCTGTCACGGATAAACGCGCATGCTTTTGCTGTATCTAGCCAATAAGCTGGTTAACCATCCCATCCACTCACCACGCTACCGCCGATCAGTTGTCGGCACCTAACACGCCATTTATTGGCTACTTTTCGGGTTAGTGTATCAAGCGCTGTTTTGCTTTTCGTGCGCTATTGTCCAAAGTGTTAGATAAGCCATGTTTTGTGAAATGGGTGCGAAAAAAAGCGGCCTGGGTGGCCGCTTGGGGTCTCGACGTGGTTTACCCTACCGCGCAAAGCGAGTGGCGTGGAAGGCGAGGTGTTCATCAATAAAGGTATTGATGAAAAAGTAGCTGTGGTCGTAACCAGGTTGCATGCGCAAGGTGAGCGGAGAGTTGTGCTTCTCTGCCGCTTGTTTCAGGGCTTGCGGGTTAAGCTGCTCGGCCAAAAAGCCGTCGTTATCGCCTTGGTCCACCAGCATCGGCATGGCGGTGGGGCCTTGGGCGAGTAACACGGTGGCGTCGTAGGCTTGCCATGTTTGTTCGTCATCACCTAAATAGGCGCTAAAGGCCTGTTTGCCCCACGGGCACTCGGTAGGATGGCAAATCGGGCTGAACGCGGAAATGCTGCTGTAGCGTGATGGGTTACGCAAACCAATCACTAACGCGCCGTGGCCGCCCATGCTGTGTCCGGCAATCGCGCGCTGGTTGTTGACCGCAAAGTGCGATTCAATCAGCTCCGGCAGTTCGTGAGCAACGTAGTCGTACATCTGATAGTGCGACTGCCACGGCGCTTGGGTAGCATTGACATAAAACCCCGCCCCTTGGCCGAGATCGTACTGATTGGCGTCCGCCACGCTCTCGCCGCGTGGGCTGGTGTCTGGCGCTACAATCGCCATGCCCAAGGTGGCGGCTTGTTTAAACGCGCCGGCCTTTTGCATAAAGTTTTCGTCGGTGCAGGTCAGGCCCGAGAGCCAATAAAGCACCGGCACAGGTTGTTCTTTCGCTTTCTCTGGCAGAAAGATCGCAAAGGTCATTTTGCCGTTGGTGGTGCTTGAGTCATGCTGCCAACGTTGGTGCCAACCGCCTGCGACTTTGTTTTCGCTTATTTTTTCTAGTTGCATGGTTATTTTACCGCCGCGTTGCCACGGCGGCCGTCCTGTTATTGGTCCATGTGGATCACGCTGCGAATGCTTTTGCCTTCGTGCATCAGTTCAAAGGCGCGGTTTACTTCATCAAGGCCCATGGTGTAGCTAATAAATTCTTGCAGGCCAAACTCACCATCGAGGTAACGCTCGACAATGCCGGGCAGCTCTGAGCGGCCTTTTACGCCACCAAATGCCGATCCTTTCCAAACGCGCCCTGTCACCAGCTGGAACGGACGGGTCGAAATCTCTTGGCCTGCGCCAGCAACACCAATGATCACTGACTCTCCCCAGCCTTTGTGGCAGCACTCGAGCGCTTGACGCATCACATCCACATTGCCGATACATTCGAACGAGTAATCAACCCCGCCGTCAGTCATCTCCACAATCACTTGCTGGATAGGTTTGTCGTGGTCTTGAGGGTTAATCACATCGGTAGCGCCCAGCTGCTTGGCAAGGGTGAACTTGCTCTCATTAATATCAATGCCGATGATGCGGCTTGCGCCGGCCATACGGGCACCGATGATCGCTGACAGGCCAATGCCGCCCAAACCGAAAATCGCCACCGTGTCGCCTTTTTCTACTTTGGCGGTATTCATCACCGCGCCCATGCCGGTAGTCACGCCACAGCCGAGCAAGCAAACTTCTTCGAGCGGCGCGGCTTTGCTCACTTTCGCCAGTGAGATCTCGGGCAGTACCGTGTATTCCGAGAAGGTCGAGCAGCCCATGTAGTGGAAAATGGTCTCGCCGTTAATCGAAAAGCGTGAGGTGCCGTCTGGCATCAGGCCTTTGCCTTGGGTTTCACGCACTGCGCCACACAGGTTGGTTTTGCCAGATTGGCAGAATTTACACTCACCACATTCGGCGGTGTAAAGCGGGATCACATGGTCGCCCACTTCTACGCTGGTGACGCCCTCGCCGACCATTTCCACAATCCCACCGCCTTCGTGGCCGAGAATCGAGGGAAAGACGCCTTCAGGATCGTCGCCCGATAAGGTGAACGCATCGGTATGGCACACACCGGTAGCGACGATTCTGACCAACACCTCACCCGGCTTGGGCAGTTCAACGTCAACCTCTTCCATTTTTAGTGGTTGGCCTGGTCCCCAAGCAACCGCGGCTTTGGATTTGATATGTGTTTGTCCTGGCTGGATTGAGAGTGCCATTGAAGGTTCCTTTCTGTGCTTGTTAATTGCGTACCTGACTATGCTAACCAAGTTAGATTTAGTTATAATCCCGCAAATTTGAAAATTATTATTTCACTCACGTAATAATGTATATACGTGAATAATGACAGGATAGACAGCAATGGCGCCCCATTGGGAAGGACTTAACGAATTTTTATCGGTCGCCGAGCATGGCAGCTTCACCCAAGCGGCCAATAAACTCGATACCACAGTGGTGTCAGTGAGTCGTCGGGTGGCTGCGCTCGAGGCGTATTTAGGGGTGAAGCTGTTTCATCGTACTACGCGGAAGGTGTCGTTAACCGATGAGGGTGAGCTCTATTATCAACGCTGCCGACCGCTGATCGCGGCGTTGGTAGATGCCGAACAAACCATTACCCAGGCGCAGTCGTTACCTGCCGGGCAAATTCGTGTCACCGCACCGGTTAACTTTGGTGAGCAATATATCGCCCCACTGCTCGCACCATTTATGGTGGCGTATCCACAAGTGGCGGTGGATTTGCATCTAACCAACCGGCGAGTGGATATGACAGATACCGGCACCGATGTAGCGATCCGGATTGGCCACTTGCCGGACTCAAGCCTGAAAGCTAAGCGACTGGGGTCGCGACAATTAACCATCTGCGCCAGTCCAGGCTACTTGGCCTTAAATGGCCGCCCCGAGTCGCCCAGTACGCTCAGTCGCCACAGCTGCTTAGTGGGATCGAACGAGCATTGGCACTACCAAAGCGGCGGCAAGGTGCGCACGTTAACCGTGTCAGGCCGATTGCGCTGCAATTCAGGCGTAGCGCTGCTCAATGCCGCCAAACACGGTTTAGGATTGGCGCAACTGCCACATTATTACGTGCAATCCGCGTTGGTAAGCGGCGAGTTGGAAGAAGTATTAACCGATTATCGGGTGGACGATGAGGGCATTTGGGCGCTGTATCCAAGTGGGCGTCAATTACAACCCAAAATAGCCGCCTGGCTGGCATATCTTGCCGAGCACTTACCCGCCCAGCATCTACGAACAGGTGTTTAGAAACCTCTACTTTTTTAATGATTAAGCAAAAAAATCGCCAGCACAAGGCTGGCGATAAAGGTTACTGGGGTACACGCTGAATTAGTCGCGCGCTGCCCGCAATGTGTTCCCAGTGGGTTTAATTGCCGAGATTTTGAATGCGCCAACATGGTGGTCCAAGGTGCGTGCCAAACCGGCCAAGTCTTGGCTGCTCGCCTCAAGGCTGTGGCTATCATCCAGCCCGGCTTGCGCCGCTTGGTTGACCGTATCCATATTAACGTTGATTTCATTGGCCACGCTCGATTGCTCTTCGGTCGCCGTTGCCACATGGGTGTTCATGTCCAAGATGGTGCTGACTTGCGTAGCAATGCTTTCCAGTGCGGTCAGTGCTTGCTCAGTAGCACGGTTGCCTTCGGTAGTCAGCGCCTTGCTGGTATCCATGGCATCAACCGCGTTTTTCGCTTCTTGCTGAAGGTGATCAATGGTTGATTGAATCTCTTCGGTCGATTGCGAGGTTTTAGTCGCCAGGCTGCGCACTTCATCAGCCACCACCGCAAAGCCACGTCCCGCTTCGCCCGCGCGTGCCGCTTCAATGGCTGCGTTTAGGGCAAGCAAGTTAGTTTGCTCGGAGATCCCCCGGATCACATCCAGAATCGACACAATGGATTGGGTGCGTTCAGCCAGCGAGGTGATCACCGTCGACATATTGTCCATCTCGGTGTCGAGCTGGTTAATCGTCGCGGTTGCTTCGCTCAAGGTTTGCTTACCGGCTTCGGTTTCACTGTTGGCCGACGAAGCGGAATCTGCCGCATTCGAGGCGCTTTGTGAGATCTCATTGATGGTAGCAATCATCTCATTCATCGAGGTGACCACCAGCAAGGCTTGTTCGCTTTGCGACTCGCCACGTTTCAGTGAGTGCGCCGCTTTATCACGCAGCGATTCGGCCGAGCGCCCCAGCTCTTCACCGGTTTCCACCACATTGGCAATGATTTGGTCGATTTTTTCCACAAAGGTATTAAACGCCACCGAAATCCGGGTAATTTCGTTGTTGCCGGTCACCGGCAAGCGCACCGTTAAATCACCGTCGCCTTTGGAGATATCAGTCAGCGCATCCTCGAGGCCTTTTAGTGGCGCGAATAAACGGCCTAATAGCCATACCAACACCAGGGTACAACCGACAAAAATCAAGCCAATCGCGGTAAGCTGGGCAATGGCGATACCATTAGCAGCGCTGTCTACCTCAGTAATCGGGATGCCAACATCAAACGCGCCCCACAGGCGGCCATCGACATAAACCGGCATCATGATGTCGTATACCCACACCTCTTGCACATCGGCATACCAGCGAGAATGCTGCGGTTGGCCTTGGCCAGCCCCGGCGACGGTATAGTTATCGCTATACACCTTGCCAAGCTTTTGGGTGTCGCTGTGAGCGATGGCTTTGATGTTTTTATCAATCATCACCGCATAGCTGATGTCTTCGCGACTTTTAAGATCCGACACCATGTCTTGTAAATCGGCGGTGGGAGTAGAGGAGTTTTCTAGAATGTATTCAGCACGATCGGCCAGGAGCTCAGCCTGTGCTTGCGAACGCTTGAGAATAATGTTGTCAATCTCGTCATGCGAGATAAAGGTGGTTGCGGTGATACTGGCAATTGCCGCAACGGCAAACATGGCGCATACCACGATCAGGATGAGTTTTTTCACTTCGCTGACTTCCTATCTGTGCATCGTAACAGCCATGGAGCATAGCGACAGGTCGGAGGAGAAACAAGCGATACCTCGCAAAAGTCAAATTAGGATGAGATGTTTACCGCAAAAATAATCACTATTAATTGACTAAAGCGAGGAAGGTATTCGGTCGTTCATACGCTTACGCGGCACCAAACCGGGTCGCGGAAAAGCAGTTAAGCAGCTTATGCACCATAAAACACAACATCAAGGTGAGCACAATCGCTACCAGGTTACTACTCACTCTGTATAAGGCATCATACATAAAGTCTTGGTTGGGACTTAAGTATTGCCCGAATAAGATCCCAAGCGTAGCCATGGCACCAAACCCCACACCTGAGCCCCCGGCCTCTTTTAAGTGGGCTTTGGCAAACAGCATGGTGCCTATCCATAGCAGCGGGATCACTAAAATCAGCACGTTAAACCAATCATATAATATTACTTGGCAGCCAATGCCGTAGGCGACGCCGAGCACTGTGCCTATCGCCCGTTTTCGTGCATAGCTGAGCGAGCCATTCCAGTGCATCGGAAACAGCAACAACACAGTGGTGGCTTGCGCTGAAATCGAATCGCGCAAGTCAAATATCTGGAAGATGAAAAACGAGACCGTCGCTAAGGTCGCGCCCATTAGCGCTTCGTGGCGCATCCGGTGCGATTGTTTTCCCCCTGCCGGTGCAGCTGGTGGCTGACGCGGCGTCACATCGGGAATTAACCAGGTCACTAAATACGCCACCGCGACCGATAACACATTGGCGCCCAGGTTACCAAAGATTAAGGTGTTAATGGGTAAATCGGGATAGCTGGCAAAGTGCAGCATAATGCTGAGGCTTAAAACACTGTTGGCCCCAAAGAGGAAAAAGCGCCCTTTGGACATACAGGCAAACTTATAGGTGAAGAGCAAGAACACCAGCGGTGTCATTAACCCAGGATGCGCGCCAAACAATCCCCCTAGCAGCCCGACCTCTATCCCACTGATCACCGCCGAGGCGAGCAATTGCCGTGCCGCGCGACCGTTAATCACTGGGACAAGGCCAAGCAACAACATCGGCGTGACAGTAAAAAACACTCCGAAGCTAAAACCGAAAAACTTACACACCGCAAAACCGAGCGTCGCACCTGTGGCAATGCGCGCGCACTGGCGCACATCGTTATCGCTTAAGGGGTGATGCCATAACCTCATCGTCAGCTCCCCCTTAGTAGATGTAGTGCAGCATACTCAAAAAGCCGACTTGCGCGCTGGCCAGCCACTGCGTCACCGCGCTTTCAGGCATTATCTGAACCGTGGCGCGTGCGCCTGTTGGCAAGGCGTGATCAGGCCATTCGTCGAGTTGAATGTGTAGACGCATTCGCTGTGCATCACGCACCCAGCGGTTGGAGTTTGAAGGCGACGCCAGTTGGCCATTGGCGTCGATTTGTCCGGCACTGACTCCGGCATCAACACTGCTCACGTGTCCCGCGTACAGTTTGCCCGGCTCGCTATCAAATGTGACATTCACTGCGGTACCCGTCTGTACATCGCGCACACTTTTTTCACGAAAATCGGCAATCACATCGGCGCGCTCAGACACCAAGGCCATCAGCGGTTTGCCCGCACTGGCATACGCCCCCACATCCAGCTGCAAGTTCGTCACGATCCCATCATGGCTGGCTTTAACGGTGGTGTAGGATTGATTCAATTGCGCTTTCTTTAACTTACTCAGCGCCACTTGTTCAGCGATATTGCTCGCACCATCGCCACCGCGTTGGATCTGGAGGGCACTCACACGCGCTTTCGCCGCTTCCCATTTGGCGCGAGCGGTATTAGCGGCGCTGATCGCATCATCACGCTGCTGCTGAGAGACGCCATTTTTGGCAAACAAGGCTTTTAAACGTTTCGCTTCACGCGCTTTTTGTGCCAATACTGATGCCAATGCTGAGACATCTTCCCGCGCAGCCATTAGTGAGGCATCCAACTGGGCGTTCGTTTGTCTCGCTTGGGCCAGGGCGAGCTTGGCTTGGTCGACGGCGATGCGATAAGGCGCACGCTCAATTTTAAATAGTACATCGCCTTTTTGAACGCGCTGGTTGTTTTCTACTGCCAAGGCGCTAACCGGCCCACTGACTTGCGGGGCCACTTTAGTCACCGTGCGTGTCACCATCGCGTGGGGCGTTAGTGGCATCAGGTTATCCGCCGCCAAAAAGTAGCCAAAGATCAACACAAAACTGAGGGCGGCGACTTTTACCCAACGCGCAAATTTTTCATCTGGTGTCATTCGTCTTTCTTACCTCTATTACTTATTATTCTGTGCCGTGGTCATCTGCGGTGGTGGCGGTATAGTCCATCGCATTTTGATTAATAGTGACTAACACCCGCTCCAAGGCATCAAAATCTTCAGCCGCGATACCCGAGAGCAAATGCTTGCGCACCCGCAATACCCGCGCTTCGATGCGAGACATGAGTTCACTGCCACTGGCGGTGACATGCACGGTACGGGTGCGCTTATCCTCAGGCGAGCAGCGCCGTGTGATCAGCCCCTGCGCTTCCAAATGCTTCAAGGTGCGCATTAGCGAGCCCAATTCAATTTCCAGCGCCAGTGCCAATTCACTTTGGCTGATGCCATCCCCCAGACGGCGCAACATCCAAAGCGCACTCCAGCGCGGATAGCTCAGCCCCAGAGGTTCAAGCTCTGAATTCGCCACACGGCGCCATAATCGCGCCGTGCGCCCTAAGTGCTCAGCAATCGACATGTGTTCGGGATTGGGCGATGTCATCGAGTTTTCCTTCCATCGTGAAAATACTTAGCATGCTAAGTAATACCAGGCAGGTACTATAAAATAGTTAGCAGGCTAAGTAAACAGAAAGGTGATGTGCATCACAAAAAAGTGACAGACTGGCTGAGGGAAACGTGCTCGCTGCTCCCCGCCATCTCTGGTAATCTATCGTGCGTCATCTTTTTGTTTGTAAAGGAATTACCATGCAAGATCTGTGGGATCGCCACCTCCGTTATCGCAGCCATCATGTTGATGTACCGCTGGATCATAGTGACGTTGATAGCCCCTCAATCTCGATTTTCGCCCGCGAAGTGGTGGATACACGTAAAAATGAACAAGACTTACCCTGGCTGGTGTATTTTCAAGGTGGTCCTGGTATGGAGTCACCTCGCCCTAATGGGGCGAGCGGTTGGCTAAAACGGGCACTAGACGATTACCGCGTGTTGTTGCTCGACCAACGCGGCACGGGCTTAAGCTCGCCGGTGAATCACCAAACGCTTGCCCACCTCACAGCCGCCGAGCAAGCGGACTACCTGAGCCATTTTCGTGCCGATAGCATCGTGAAAGACGCCGAGTGTTTGCGTGAGGCGTTAGGCATCAAGCAATGGGCGATCCTGGGTCAAAGCTTTGGTGGCTTTTGTGCGCTTACCTATTTATCGTACTTTCCGCAATCGCTGTCGCGCGCGTTCGTCACTGGCGGCATTCCACCGATTGAAGGACACGCCGATGCGGTATATCAAAAAACCTATCAGCGGGTGGAAGATAAGAACCAGCAGTTTTTCGCCCAATTCCCGGACGCACAAGCCCGCTGTCACGAGATTGCCCAGTATCTGCAAAACAATGCGGTGACACTGCCAAACGGTCAGCCGTTTACGGTGGAGCAGTTCCAAACCATTGGCCTGAATCTTGGCCGCGGTCATGCCGGGCTGCCGCTTTACTATTTATTGGAACGAGCCTTTATTGAGGTGAATGGCGAGCGTGTGCTGAGCTATCCATTCCTTGATGCGATGCAGGCAGAACAAGGGTATTTAACCAATCCGTTCTACGCTATTTTGCATGAATCGATTTACTGCCAGCAGCAGGCGTCGCAGTGGTCAGCCCATCGGGTACGCGATCAGTTCCCGCAGTTCCACTACCAGCCCGACCAGCCTTTCCGCTTTACCGGTGAAATGGTCTATCCATGGATGTTTGATCAACTCGCCACACTCAAACCACTCAAAGACGCCGCCATGCTACTGGCGGAAAAAACCGATTGGCCGGCGCTTTATGATCTCGAGGCACTCAAGTGCAACATGGTGCCGCTCGCCTGTGCCACCTATGTGGATGATATGTTTGTCGAGTTCGATTATTCCCGTCAAACCTTGGCGAAGATTGCTAACAGCCAAGCGTGGATGACTAACGAGTACGAGCACAATGGCATTGGCGTCGATGGCGAGCGTATTTTGGATCGATTAATCGATATCGGCGATAACCTAGCTGCCCTTCATGGTTAATGACGTCTTACTTTAGCGATAATGACGGCCATGCCTCAACGACTCAGGCATGGCCACACCGCTGTCTACTCTTCGATTAGGTCAGAGCAGAAATTTTCAGCGCAACAAACTGTGATCTAATTCAAATCAATTATTGGCGCTGATAAAGCTGATACGCTAGTTGTTAATACGGTGCACACCGGTTAAACGTATAAAAATATTCGCTTACGACTGTCTCATTAATGTATCGCTTACTCCCGCGGGTTTTGTCTTTATCACTGGGCAATGAAGCATCTGTCAAGCGCTTGCATGTTCCGTTAATTGGCGTAGTATAAATGCGTTCTCTCAGGGAACAGGACGTTCCCAGCACGATGTTGGCGTAGGAAGTTGTGCCACCGTACATCGTCACTTTTCTTTTCACACTTTGCGTTCACACAGATGAAAATTGTAAGTAAAACAGGCAAGAAGAGAGCCATCTTTTACAAATCTAGTGTTTTCTTTGATAAATTATGGTCTCGCGATAAAACGCCCGTTTCTATCCTTTTACTCGCGGTAGTCATTGGCTTTTTAGGTGGCGTGGTGGTCACCCTTTTCGAACTCGCCATCCATTCACTGTCTCAATCCAGAACCGACTGGCTAGACAGCAATATCAGCTCGATGCTCCCTTTAGGCGTGATCGCGTTTCTCATTAGCGCAGGACTCGCCTTGGTCGGCTATTGGCTTGTCCATCGTTTTGCCCCTGAAGCGGCAGGGTCTGGTATCCCAGAAGTTGAGGGCGCGATGGAAGGCATTCGCCCCTCACGGTGGTGGCGAGTTATCCCGGTGAAATTTTTTGGCGGTTTAGGCGCGTTGGGCTCGGGGATGATTCTCGGCCGCGAAGGCCCGAGTGTGCAAATTGGTGCCAATATTGGCCGAATGGTCACCGACACCTGCCGCATCAAAGACAGAAACAGTAATCAAACACTGCTTGCATCCGGGGCTGCCGCCGGTCTTGCGGCGGCTTTTAACGCGCCACTGGCGGCGATCATGTTTGTGGTTGAGGAAATGCGACCGCAATTTCGCTATACCCTGATTTCTATTAAAGCGGTGATTATCGCCGCAATTGTCGCAGACATTGTTTTTCGGTATATCAATGGCCAGGAAGCAGTGATCGTGCTGCCACAATACGAAACCCCACCGCTCCTTTCTCTTTGGTTCTTTCTCGCCCTCGGTTGCTGCTTCGGCGTGTTTGGCGTGTTGTTTAACTTTTTGACTATTCGCTTTCAGGATTTTTTCCAGCGCTTTTATCAAAAAAGCCAAACACGGATCTGGCTAGTCGGTGCCACCTTAGGTGGCTTTTTTGGTCTGCTACTTATCTACGCCCCTGAGCTGACCCATGGCGGGATTAACTTGGTGCCGGACTTCGTCACCCTCAATTATTCAATCAGTGCCCTGCTGTTTATCTTTATGGCGCGCACATTACTGACAGTGATTTGCTTTAGCTCGGGTGCGCCTGGGGGCATTTTTGCGCCCATGCTGGCGCTAGGCACCTTGTTAGGCACTGTTTATGGGTTAGTGATTGCCAATATGTACCCAGAAATGGGCATAGAGCCGGGGATGTTTGCCATTGCTGGCATGGGTGCCTTATTTGCGGCCACGGTGCGCGCGCCGATTACCGGTATTTTGTTGGTGATTGAAATGACCAACAACTATTATCTGATTTTGCCGTTAATCATCACCACCCTCGGTGCCACCTTGGTCGCACAGTTGCTGGGCGGACAACCGATTTATACCGAGCTATTACGTCGCAAAGTGCGCGAGCAAAAGCTGCGGATAGAAAACGCGTCTCAATAAGTGGCGCCATGTTTTTCGAGTAAAGCAGCCATTTCACCGCTCTTTTTCATTTTACCTATGCTGGCGTCCAATCGCTCAAGAAGTGCCTGATGCCGCTGATGAATCGCCAAATAGATGGGGATGGACTCGATAGGGTTATCCCCCATGCGCACATTAGTTAGTTGCTCTTTTTCAATAATGCTTGCCACGCCCACATAAGCCACCATGGCTTGTACCCGATTGCTATTGACCATATTCAACGCGGCGCGCTCACTCCTCGCACCGACCATTTCCCACTGGTACTTATCCGCAATCATTTGCGCTACTTGGTCACCAATCACTCCCACTACACGTTGATAGTCTTGAGGGTTGCCAACATATGTATGGCCAAACAGGTGATAACCGACGGAAAACAGTGATTCACTCGGATAAAGCGCCTGAGGCGTGTCCTGGTAGACCAACCGCGTGCGTCCAAAATCAATATCAATGATCCCTTTAGCGAGTGCATTCTCTGCCCGTGCTAACGGCATTTCTATCCAAGCGAGTTCGATTTGTGGGTCAACCGAGTCAAAAACCCGCTCGACGATCGCTTTGGTCGCGGATGACATTGCACCCGTATGATCGCGATATGCAACAGTGAGTGTGTTTGCCAGTCCACTCAACGGCAACCAGCAAACCATTAATATCCACCATCTCGTCACAGTGCCGCCTCAGATTATCTTTGCACTCTTAGAGATTAGAAGACAGGAGAAGTGTCGTCCATGTGCAGAACGTGACACTGTCACGAAGCATCGGTAGCTATGCACTCGAGAGAGGCTGTAATATCTTCAGACACGACGCGCGACTGGGTAACTCACCAAATTCGGCGCGCACGATCAGCCCCTCTAATAACGTCATCACGGTGTCGACATCCTCAGACCCGACAATGCCTTCAATCATATTGCGAATTTTGCGCTTATGCGCTTTGGCAATCGCTGTAACTTGGCTGTCTGTACTGCTCTTAAATTCTCCAATCGCGTGCATAAACATACAACCTTTGAAGTCGTCTTGTTTGAACCACGCCAGATGCCAATCCAGTAAAGCCGTCAATTGGGCATCTTTATCCTGATGCGCATCAATAGCCTGCTGCAGCCCTTGTTCAAATCTTGTATGGCGCGCTTGCAGCACAGCCTCAATCAAGGCCGACTTAGCGCCAAAGTGCCGGTACATTGAGGTCTTTGAGACCGCGGCTTCATCACGGATTTTGTCGACGCCCACGGCGGTGTAACCAAACTGATTAAATAACGACTCGGCCACCGCCAAGATGTGATCGCGTTTGCTCATCATGCTCTCCAAAAAAGACTTGTCATAAAGTGTACCGATCTGTACTCTTCAAAACAATGTGTACAGATCGGTACACACCGTTCAACCATTGAAGGAGCGAGTATGAAACGACTAAAAGGTGGCGGTGCGTTACCGCCTAAACCCACTTGGATTCAACTGACAAAAGGCTTACTGGGTGGATTTTTTGGCATTCTCACCTTAGCTGTGCTGAATCAAACCACTGGCGTGCCTTGGCTGATGGCTCCCTTTGGCGCAACCTGTGTGATTTTATTTGCGGCACCTCAATCACCGCTCGCGCAACCGAGAAATGTGATTGTGGGTCACTTACTGACCGCCAGTGTGGGGCTGGCCATGCTGTATGGCGTGGGAAATGAAAGCTGGATGATCGCACTGGCAGTTGGCCTTGCGATTATGCTGATGCAAGCCTGCCGCGCCGTTCACCCACCGGCAGGAGCGAATCCACTGGTAATCATGCTAGCGGGGACTCAGGTGGTAGGCATCGATTATTTGTTTACGCCCGTGCTCGCAGGCAGTGTCGCACTGGTAACCATTGCAGCAGTGATCAACAACCTCGGTGAACCACATCATTGGCCTGTGTATTGGCATGGGATCAAGCGGGGCTAAAAGAACTCGGTTCCTGAGTCGTACAAGGCTCAGGAACCACTTTTAAAAGCTCAAGAAATTGGCGCCTTTTCTATGAGTACCGTCCCCGACGCATCCGACTCATCCGTAATAAAAATACAAGTGTGATATTTATCACTCTATGAATCATTATTGACCAGACTAGTAGTGTGATATTTATCACTCTAGTTTTTTATTTCACTATTCTAAAAAAATAAAGAGTGATCTGTATCACTATAAATTTTATAAT
>NZ_PXUD01000029.1:0-74402 GCF_003390965.1 Salinivibrio sp. HTSP | reverse complement strand
ATCTTGAACAAAGAAATATCATGTAAGCCCATGTAATAAAATAAAAAATAAAAAATAGGAGGTCGATTTTCGTAGCAAGATTCTGCTTTTGTCCCACGCGCTTGTAAGAGATATCGCACACTGAGCAGGGAGCTTTTCCATTCTTTGTCCTGTGCTCACCGGCACCGCTTTCATCTAGCACGGAGTAGCGGCTGCTACTATAGTGAGTATAGACGCGTATCAAGCAACTAGGGGGGACAATGGAAACCTTTCAACATGACTTACAGCACCTGTTTGAACAACTGGGCTTAGCGACCGATAAGGCCTCGATTGAACACTTCCTATCCAGCCACTGCTTGGTGGAAGGACAAACACTGGTCGATGCCCCATTTTGGAGTGCGGCACAACGGGCGTTTATTGATGAAGCCATCAAGGAAGACGCCGATTGGGCGGAACAGGTTGATATGCTTGATGCGCGACTGAGAAAGCCCTAATCTTTCCTTCTCCTGTCATGTCGCTAGGATTAACTGATGAGCTATCAAGCTGAGCTGGCGCGAGCACTCAAGGTGATCGACGCAAAAGGGCAAACCGTCACCGTGGCGAAAGTAAAAGCCCAATTGACCACGCAAGTCCCTTTACCCTTGATTATCCAAGCGGTGAAAAGTGCGAAAGCCAATACACCACTCCCCGAAATGCCTAGCGATGACGCGAGGCTATCCGATGCTGAGCGTATCAGCCAACTCGAACAACAAGTGGCCGAGTTGAGCGAGCGATTAGCGACGCTAGAAGCCCAGCATTTAAACCGCTAAGCCAGCTTAAAGTCCCAAGAAAGATTGGATACTAACCGGCAACGATCGCACCTAAACAGGAAGATATCGTGTAGTGGGGTTTCAAGCCGCCAAGGCTCGCCACACTGGGGGCATGGGCGTTCAAGCTCACTCTCTTTGTCTTTACCGCCCACACGATATTGATAATAGTAAGTCGGCGTGCCCGTTAAGTACTCTATCCGCCCACGTAAATCCCAACCGCGCTGAAATAGGCGCGTATTGGGACATCCAATTTCATTCAAGCCTGCAAATTCGGCATCGCTGGCACCGGCCATTTGTAATTCATCACAGGCTTGCCATTCTGTTTGCCATTTTATCACCGCTTTGTGATCACCGTTAAAGGTGGCGGGTAAGCGATAAAGCGGGATGGGTAGCAGGGTATCGCCACAACGCAGCGGCGAACACGTGTGAACAAAGGTGGTGTAAAGCACTTGCCAAGTCGGTGAGGCACTCGGAGCGGCTTGTTCCGAGTTCAAATCGCGCCCCAGCACACGCACTTTCGGTTGGGTTAAGCACGCCTCGGCGAGCTGCTGCAACGCGCGTTTCACTTGTGGGCTGTGAAAGCGTGGGTGCAAGGCGTCTTCATCTGGGCACACCACACGAAGCTGAAACTGGCCTTCTTGCATCAAGATCGGAAACTCGCGTCCGAGCACCTGGCCATTATAACGCAATGCATCCATGAGGCCGTTGATAGTGCGGTCGACCGCACTAACGGTGGTATTATCAAAGCACTCAAAGGTCAATTCCGTGAGAATCATGCCACATCAACCTCTAGTGCTGCGAGAAATGTTTCCAGATTGGGGGCAATCACATCACGCGTCCCTTTATTCAGGGTTTCTCTGATCACTTCCCCACTCATGTTATCAATCGCAATGATCACCATTTCATCGTCTGTGGTCGCGATAAAGACACTCGGCGTAAGCTTGCGCTGACGCTGCATCATCAGATGTCCCAAGATGTTTTCTTGTAAGCGCGCCAAGTCATCGTCACTCCACACCTGAAGCAAGCTTATCGACTCCCCCTGATAACGCACCGATAAATCTGCACAATAAAATGCGTTATAAAAATCTTTAATATCACTGTGCAAACGTAAGGCTATCGCTTGTTCTACATTGGAAAAATCAGCCAACGCGTCGCGCTTGACTGGTTGCCATTGTAGTTGGTGGTCATTTTCGCTCACGACACAGGGAGATGGCAGTCCAATGTAAGCCTCTGTACAGGGTAAATGTTGATACTTACCCTGCCATACCGCCATATAATTCTGTGTTAGCGCCCAAAGGGCACGATGTACTGTGTTCTCCATTCGCAACCTATAGCAAGATTCAGTAAACTTTACCCATTCTACTTGAATCAATAGCAGATCCGTATGAGCAATTATCAAGATGCCGATGCCCTCGCCAATTTATCGCTTGGCGAAAAAACAGATTACCCAACCCAGTACGATCCGTCACAACTGCGTGCCGTCCCTCGCGCGCTAAATCGTCAGGCGATCGGACTCGATAATGCGCCGATGCCCTTTACCGGTTACGACACCTGGACCTTGTATGAGCTGTCATGGCTCAACCAAAATGGTTTGCCCCAAGTGGCGATTGGCGAAGTCCGTCTCCCGGCCTCTAGCCCCAACTTGATCGAGTCAAAATCATTTAAGCTATACCTCAATAGCTTTAATCAAACCCGCTTTGATAACTGGCAACAGGTAGCTAACGCATTGCAAACCGATTTATCCGCCTGTGCGGGCGAAGAGGTGGATGTCACTTTATCCCCGCTCAGTGAGTTAGAGGGAGAAACCATCGCTGGCCTCGCGGGTGAATGTATCGATCACCAAGACATCAGCATCGACGACTATACCTTTAATCCAGATTGGCTCGACGGTGCCGCTCAAGGCGCGGTTGTGTCCGAGACCCTTCACAGCCATTTACTCAAATCAAACTGCCTGATTACCAATCAGCCAGACTGGGGCTCGGTGAGAATCGCCTATAAAGGCAACAAGATAAACCGTGAGAAGCTGCTTCGCTACTTGGTGTCATTTCGTGAGCACAATGAGTTTCATGAGCAATGCGTGGAGCGCATTTTTATGGATATCATGCGTTTTTGTCAGCCGGAAAAGCTCACCGTTTATGCCCGTTACACGCGTCGCGGTGGTTTAGATATTAATCCATACCGTACGAACATGGGCAAAACACCAAGCGAAAACAATCGTTTGGCAAGACAATAACACCATAGGCTGCCTGCGGGCAGCCTTTCTCTCATCGCTTTACTTAGAGGATGGCGCATGCGCATCAGCCGACTACTTGTAGGCCTGCTTTTTTGGTTAACGTCGATAACGGCGTTCGCTTCAATCCACTCCTCGCCCGTACTCACTAATGCGGAAAAACTTCTCGAAACGTCTCCAACGCAATCGTTGGAAATCAGCAATCGTTTTTTAGCCCAACGCCGCCTAACCACAGGCGCCAATCGCTCACATGTGAATAACGACACGGATCGTTCGATTCGCACGCCATTGCATACCGTGTATGCCTATTTGATCAGTGCCCGAGCTTATGCTTACCTCGATCAACCGGTTGAGGCTAAAGCGGCGCTACAAAAAGCCTATCAAGTGGTCGATGAATACGACTTAAAACACGTACAAGTGCAAGTCTTGCTGACCGAAGCCTCTCTTATCTGGCACCTTGATCGCGACTCAACGCGCGCCCTCGCGACACTCGATGCCGCCCAAAAAGCCATTGAGGCTTTACCGGAAAACAGCTTAAACGGTCAAGAAAGCCGTTTTAAAAGTGCTTTACTGCGCGCCAATATTCTCGCCGCCACCGCAGACAGTGACACCGCGCTTGTCGCCTATGAAAATGCGCGCAGCCAGCTTAATAGTGATCCCCAAGATTTACGGGATAAAGTCGAGTTTCAGCTCTCACTGGGTGGCTTTTTACTCGACCAGAAGCAACATGAGAGTGCCCTGACCGAGTTACTCAGTGCATTCTGGATAGCCAGCGAGAACGAATACACAGCATTGATTGCCGGTGCCAATATGAAACTGGCCAGGCTGTATAATCAGCAAGGCGCGCTTAACCAAGCCCTTGAGCACGCGAACCAAGCCGCTGCCTTTTTTGAGCATTATTCATTAAGCCGACGCTTATCAGCATCACAGCGCCTCTTGGCCACCATTTACGAGCAACAAGCCCGTTATAATTTTGCCTTGGTGCATTATTTTAATGCACTTGAAATTGAGCAAGCACTCGGTCGTCTCCAACCGCTTGCACAAGTCCATCTGGCCATCGCCCGCACCTATTATCAGCTAGAGCATTTCCCGCTCAGTGACAGATATATCCAAGATGCGTTAAGACTGGTCGGTAGCCTACCCAACTCGCCCCTGACCACACAGGCAATGTTGTTGCAAGGACGTATTCATCTTGCGCTTTCTCAACCCAAGCAAGCAGAGAAAGAAATTCGCACCGCGCTAGAGCGAGCAGAGGCAGAGAAAGACTTTCAAACCATGACGATGGCGCATCATGCCCT
Organism: Salinivibrio sp. HTSP; assembly: GCF_003390965.1. NCBI lineage: Bacteria > Pseudomonadati > Pseudomonadota > Gammaproteobacteria > Vibrionales > Vibrionaceae > Salinivibrio > Salinivibrio sp. HTSP. Next base: position 70,086 of record NZ_PXUD01000029.1, on the reverse strand, counting down.
CTCCAAAGCCTTGGAGTCGCAAGGCAAGTATCAAGCGGCCCTGATGATGCAACGTGATTATGAAAAGCTGCGCGCGCAGCAACTGCAATCAGAGCGACAGCAACAAGCCGATACCTTTAAACAACAACAGCGTGTGGTCGAGCGGCAGCTACAAATGGATGAGCTGCAGCGCCAGCTAGATAGCGCACACCAGGAACAGCTTCACTTACAAAAGGTCAACTATTTCCTATTAGGCAGCCTTGGGGTGTTAGTGGCCATTGTTTACCTTCGTCATCGTGCCGCGGTGATGCGCCAGGGAGAACTCGAAGAGCTGCGTGATGACTTTTATACGCACCCACGTACTGGGCTGAGAAACTTACGTATGCTCAATGCCAAGTTACCGCGTTCGTTGGAAAAAAGTAACGCCAACTTTGAGCAATGGTATCTGAACGACATGATCCATCAGCCACTGAGTGATCGGCTCCGCTTTGCCATGTTCGACGTTGCCTTTCTTAAAGCGTTATTTTTGCGTCTCGGCTATCAAAGGGCGCAAGATATCGAGCGTCAGCTTGGCGACTATTTGTCCGAGCGCGTCACTCAATCTGGCCGCTTATATCATTTCGCCGATACCTTGTTTATTTATATCGAGACCAATTGGGAGCAAGATACCCAGCCTGATGCACTTGCTCATTTTGTGCAGTCTTTGATCGCAGACTTTGTCAGCCACTATCAAAGTAGTCAGGCACACACGATGAGTGAAGGTGACTCATCCCCGGCGCTCACGCCGCAAGTCGCCATTGGTCTCGCGGAGTATCCTTTTTTACCACGTGCGTACACATCGATTAATGACCAAGAGTTGATCGAGATTTTATTAACGGCGACCCATCAAGCCAGTGATCTCGCGCAACAGACCGGGGAAAGTCATTGGGTACACTTTAGCGCAATTAACACAGCGCCCGCCGCGAGCTTCGTCAATACCAACTTGCGTCATGCTTGCTTGAAAGGCATTGATTCTGGATTAGTGAAGGTTAAATCTTCAGCTAACGACTTGTTGAACTGGCAGAAGGATCACGAATCTGATAAAAAGCCAGCGTCAGTTATTGATGACCATAGCAATAAATCGGTATAGCTACGGGTAGTTAGTGAAACTGTTTTCGCTACCAATGGCGCCAAAACGCGAACATAATCAGGTATTTCCTCGATAAAATGACTAAGTCCACCCCATCACCGTTGTCGGCCCAGACCGCTCAGGCGGGTAATAATGCGTCGCCCTCAGCGTATCGGGAGCTGGCGCTCAGGTCGCGTCGGGAGATCCATAGCCTTAAACGGCTGGTGTCGCGCTTTATCGCTACGTGCTCGGGTAAAAATAACTTGGTCGACCAAAAGCTGGCCGAGTTCCGTGACGTATTGTATTCAACGCAGGATGTTAGCGCGTTGCTCCCGCGTTTAGCCGTTATTGAACGCATGGTGGGTCATCAAAACATGACACAAGCAAAAGCACAGTCACACCTCGATGAGCAATTTCACAGCAGTGGTGAAACACTACAGCGAGTGACAGGTCTCCCCGTTCAATTGAAACGCGACTTGCGAGATCTATTGGCGCAACCGGCGAACGGTGATACCGAACGCACACAGCACCTCATTAAGTTACTTCAACTTTACGAACGCGCCGTGACCTTGCAAGTTGCCAGGCCCCGTACTCAGCAAATACCAGACATCGACAACGATCAAATACGTCGCGTCGCTGACGAACTACAAAACCTGATTACAGAACTCGATATCGACGGTCAAGCAGGCGACAAATTGCTTGAAATCCGCCGTGAACTGCTAACCGATATATCACCGGCTACCGTGGTGTCTTTAACGTTAGCGGCGCTCAAACTGATTCTGGAAGCCACCCAATCTGAGCGGCGCGCTTCGCAGCAATTTCTCAGTCAAGTCAATGATGACCTCGTATCAATAAGCCAACAAAATACCCGTGCGCATGATCATGCCAGCCAGCTGCGACTGGCACACCAAAGTGTCGATCAGCGACTCGATCGCACCATTACCGATATTGAACACGAACTCAAACGGAAAGGCGCGGCAAAAGCCAACCCAGAAGCCGCATTAACCCAAGCGCTTGCAGAGCTGCAAGTGATCGCGCAAGAAAATAAAGCGCTCAAAAATCGCGAGCAAGCCTTGGAAGAGCAATTAGCACACAATCAAAACCAGCTTAGCGCCTTAGCAGAGCAAACCCTCGAACAACACCGTCGTATCGGTGATCAGGAGCGCAAACGTCTGTTAGATCCACTTACCCGTGTCTACAACCGTGCCGCCCTAAACGATCGTTTGGAACATGAGTATCGATTATGGAAAAAGTACCAGCGTGAGTTTTGCCTTGCCGTCGTTGATCTTGACCACTTTAAACAAGTGAATCAGCAATTTGGCTACGAAGTCGGTGATAAAGCGTTGAAAATTATCGCGCGCACCATCTACCAATGCTTACGCGACACCGACTTTATTGCCCGCTTTGGTGGCGAAGAGTTTGTGATTTTGTTACCTGATGCCGACGATGAAACGCGCACTGATATTTTGGCTAATATTAGCCACACCATTCGTAAACTCCCGCTGAAGTTTAAAAACGAGCGCGTGTCAATTAGCGTCTCAATTGGTGCCACCCTCTTCCAAGGTGAAGATACCCCCACACCGGTGCTAGAGCGTGCTGACCAAGCGCTCTATCAAGCGAAAAACAGTGGTCGCAACCAAATCATCTGGTGTTAATTTTTACTGGTCAATTATGGCTAGCGTGTGTATTTTTAATTAACACACTGATTTTTATAGCACCGCTCGACAGCCTTGCTTGCGTTAAACAGGATGTCGGCGTGTAAGAGGTTGTCGCTATGATCACACACATTAGTCCGATTGGAACGATGGATCTGCTTTCTCAAATCGAGGTCGATCGTTTAAAAGCCAGCGCCAGCAGTGATCTGTACCGCTTATACCGCAACTGCTCATTGGCCGTTTTAAATTCAGGCAGCCATACAGACAGCTCCAAAGCACTTCTCGAAAAACACGCCAACTTTGAAATTCGCGTGTTACGCCGAGAGCGGGGGATCAAACTCGAGCTGGTTAACCCACCCGATCATGCCTTTGTCGACGGCAAGATCATTCGCGGCATTCAAGAGCATATGTTCTCTGTCCTCCGCGACATTATTCACGTCAATGTGCAGCTCGAGCATAGTCCTGCCCTCAACCTCGATAGCTCACCGCATATCACTAACTTAATATTCGGTATCTTGCGCAATGCGAAAACGCTCCGTCCACGGGTCGATCCTAATTTAGTGGTTTGCTGGGGCGGGCATTCGATCAACGACATTGAATATCAATACACGCGTGAAGTGGGTCATGAGCTTGGCCTGCGTGAACTGGATATTTGTACGGGGTGTGGTCCAGGTGCGATGGAGGGGCCAATGAAAGGCGCTGCGATCGGCCATGCCAAGCAGCGCACGTATGACAGCCGGTTTATTGGCTTAACCGAGCCCTCTATTATCGCTGCTGAGCCGCCGAACCCCATGGTTAACGAACTGGTTATCATGCCCGATATTGAAAAGCGCCTAGAAGCCTTTGTCCGTATCGCGCATGGGATTGTCATTTTCCCTGGCGGCGCAGGGACAGCGGAAGAGTTACTTTATATTCTTGGCATCATGATGCATCCTGATAACCGCTCACAGCCTTTGCCTATCGTGTTAACCGGCCCGAAAGAGAGTGAAGATTACTTTCGCGATATCGATGCGTTTATTCGTGATGTCTTGGGCGAGGAAGCCACCCAATATTATGAAATCGTGATTGACGATCCTGCTAAAGCCGCACGATTAATGAAAAATGCCATGCCCGCGGTCAAAGAGCATCGCAAGGCCACTGGCGATGCCTACTCATACAATTGGTCATTAAAAATCGAGCCGGATTTCCAACATCCCTTCGCACCAACACATGACAATATGGCTAATCTTAACTTGCACATGGATCAGCGCCCAGAGTTACTCGCTTCCGCGTTACGTCAAGCATTCTCGGGCATTGTGGCGGGGAATGTGAAAGACGAGGGAATGCGCAATATCGAGCAACATGGCCCGTTTAAAATCGATGGTGACAAATATTTGATGGAAAAAATGGACAAACTATTACAAAGCTTCGTCGACCAACAACGGATGAAGCTGCCGGGCACCGCCTATGTGCCGTGCTACGAGATTGTCTCCTAACCCAAATACGCGCACTGAGGCGGCGAGTAATCAATAACCTGCATGACGCACACTGCGTTATGCCACCAACACAGGTATAATGCGCGGCTCATGCTGCGCGTTATTACTGGTTTTTATTATGTCTAGCCTCCATGTTGTCATTATCGATGCAATGAACCTCATTCGCCGTGTCCACGCGGCTCAGCCTGAGGGCGATGCCATCGACACCACGGTGAATGCCTGCATCAAAACCCTCAATAAAATCATCAATCATAGCCAACCGAGCCATATTGTTGCTGTTTTTGATCATATGGGCAGTGATCGTGGCTGGCGCGCAGAGATCCTGCCGGCATACAAACAGCACCGTAAACCGATGCCTACGGTGCTCGAACATGGGTTAGATGCGATTCAAGATGCATTTTGGCAGCACGGCGTTGACTCGTTGCTTTCTCAGGGCGATGAAGCTGACGACATGATTGCCACTTTGGCTTTAAAGGTGGCAGAACATCAGCAACAAGTGACCATAGTGTCGACCGATAAAGGCTACTGTCAGCTTTTGCAACCGATGATTAGGATCCGCGATTATTTTCAGCAGCGCTGGCTAGATCTCGCCTTCGTCCAGGCGCAATTCGGCGTTCGTCCGGACCAGCTTTGCGATTTTTGGGGGCTCGCGGGGATCAGCAGCAGTGAGATCAGTGGCGTACCCGGGATTGGCCCCAAAACGGCCACCAGCCTGCTGAGCGATTATGCTGATATCGATGCTATTTTTGCTGCGGACGATCTCGCACCAAAGTGGCAGAAAAAACTCACCGGCCATTATGAATTGGCGCAACAATGTAAACAGGTCGCACAACTGAAAACGGATATCCCACTCGGCTTTAACTTGCAAGATATCCGTTTTGACTCCGTCAGCCAGAGCCAATCTTCGTAAATCAGTGCGTCACACACCTAGTGACTCTCGGTTAACGCTGGCGTTTAACCCGCCGTAAATGCACCGTGATTTCCTCGCGATCATGGTACAGATGCTTCGCGCGCATTTCATACGCCACGTTGTAGTCATCAAGAAAGGCGCCTAGGGTGTCGAGGTTCTCCGTCACCTGCTCATAGCGGCGGCTCATCGGCAATTTCAAATTAAATATTGCCTCTTTCGCCCACCCTTCAATCAGCCACTCACCCATCAATTGGGCTACACGAGAAGGCTTTTCAATCATATCGCATACCAGCCAAGTGACATTCTTACGCGTCGGCTCGAACTTAAATCCATCTTCAGCGTGGTGAAAGACTTGTCCGGTTTCCATCAATTGCTCATCCATTGCGCCGTTATCGACCGCGTGGACAAACATCGAGCGTTTAACCAACTGATAGGTCCAGCCTCCAGGGCTCGCCCCTAAGTCGACCGCCCACATGCCAGGCGCTAAACGCGTCTCCCATTCTTGCTTGGGAATAAAGTGATGAAACGCCTCTTCCAACTTTAAGGTCGATCGGCTCGGCGCATCAGCAGGAAACTTCATTCGCGGCAACCCCATATAATGCGGGGAGTTATTGGTTGTCAGAGAGTAGCCAATCAAGCAGGTGCCTGGGGCGGTAAAACACACATGGATCACCGGCTTTTTGGGGTTATCTTTTGCAAGCAGTACCCCTTTTTTACGTAAGGCTTGGCGCAATGGCACGGTGAATTTACGACAAAACTTCAACAGGGCTTTCGCTTCGTCATTATCTGGGGTTTCCACCCTTAGGTCGCCGCCTTTGGGTAAGTGCTCGCCCACCGCCAAAATCGGTGAAATACGATCGTCAGGGTCAAGCTCAGAAAGAGAGGCGGTGATAGCGATCATTTGCCGGGCAAAAATCAGTGAGTCTAGCGGGAGATCACGCACAACACGCTCGGCATCGCCCTCTTGATAACACTCAAACAGGACATACGCACTATGATTGACCACGCGCGGGAACCCATATACCCCCATGTCGGTGGTTTTTTGTTGGATCTCTGCGGCACAGTCTTTCTCAAACCCCGCACGACAATAAAGCAGAACCTGATTCATAACACCCTCTGGCTCGAACATATCACCACGCTGTGTGGCGGTAAAAATAAGCTGCGCATTATATCTGCCATCCAGACCAGAAAGAAATGCCCGCAAGGCTTTTATTCATGTAGACAGACTCAGCGTTGATAAGAACGCCAAGCCCCTATTGCGAGTCCTACCCAGCCGATCAGAAAGCTCACACCGCCCATGGGTGTAATGGGCCCAAGCCAATACCAAGATGTCAGCGCCAGGAGGTATAAGCTACCACTAAACGCCACCACACCGATAAGCCAGGCCCAAGCCACAATGGCAAAACAGCGAGAAGAAAGCTGGGAGGCGACGCCGCAAATCCCCAATAACGCAAGACTGTGCCACATTTGGTAGTCAACGCCCGTTTTAAAAATGGCTAACTGGTAGTCTGATAGCACCGCTTTGAGTCCATGCGCGGCAAAGGCGCCTAGCCCTACCGCTAACCCTGCGCCGATCGCCGCCACACTCACCCAATGATGTAACTTCATCCTTGCTCACCTTGTTGTTTAATAAACTGGTATAGGCTATCCACCGCCCACTGGCGATTATCTGACTCTGTATACCCTGAGGCTTTACGAGGCTTAAAACTATGATCGCCATCCGGGACAATAATCACTTGAACCGAGGGAGACAGCGGATAATGCATCACTTCGTCTTCACGGCCAAACGTATCGCGTGCGCCCTGTACAATCAGCAGTGGACGCTCAACGGTCGCCAAATGCTCCCCTTTATATTTTTCTGGCTTTCCTGGCGGATGGAATGGAAAGCCCAAACAAATCACCCCACTGACAGAGGCATGCTCAGTCAAATGGCTCGCCATACGCCCACCCATCGACTTACCAGCTAACCATAATCGGCTCCCAGCAGGGCGCAAACCATCCACGTGCTCAATCACAGATTCAAAATGGGCAAGCAGTTTTGGGGCGCGATCGGGCGGGCGCTTTTTACCTTCTTGCTCGCGTTTATCCATATAGGGAAAGTTAAATCGCACCACTTTGCAGTGTTTCCCTATCCGCGCGGCCATATCAGCCATGAACTCGTGATCCTTTCCAGCGCCCGCCCCATGGGCAAAAATCACCCAGTCTGTTGCCGTTTCTGGCCCGTCAATATTTAAACCTGTCATAAATTCATGTTCTCTTGTTCTTTCGCTGCCGTCGCCAACATCCATTCTCGGAACGCGGTGATACGTCCAGTGTCCGCATCACGCTGCTGGCTGACCAAGTAGAAACCGTTATCGCTTTTTAATACTTGCTCGAAAGGCTGCACCAAGCGTCCAGATGCTAGCTCTGGTTGAGAAAGCACATTGTTTCCTAGCGCGACCCCTTGCCCATGTGCCGCCGCCTGCAACACCATGGATGAGTGACTAAAAATCGGCCCATGCTCAACATTCACCTCGCTGAGTTGATGGGCTTTTGCAAAGGCTTTCCATTCTTTACGCGAGCGGTCATGCAATAAAACATGATGAACCAAATCATCTGGAGTTTTTAGCGGCTGCCCAGACTCTAGTAGTAGTGGCGAACATACAGGCAGCAAGCATTCTTGATACAAAAGATCACAGCGTAATCCCGACCAGTGACCTCGGCCATAGTAAATGGCAACATCGACATCATCGGTCAGAGACCCTTCTTCCAAATCAACCGCTTTTATCCGAACATCAATATCAGGGTGCGCGGTATTAAAATCAGCTAATCGAGGTACTAGCCACTGAATCGCAAAACTGGGCGGCAAACTAATCGTCAGCGCCCCTTTGGCACTGCGCTCCAGCACTTTATCCGTCGCATAGGAAAGCTCAGAAAAAATATCTTTTATATCAAGAAAATACCCTTGTCCTTCTTCGGTCAATAGTAACGAACGATTACGCCGGCGAAACAGCTTCAAACCGAGAAACTCTTCTAATGCCTTGATTTGATGACTAACGGCCGCTTGAGTGACAAACAGCTCTTCTGCCGCTCGTGTAAAGCTCAAATGTCGTGCGGCTGCTTCAAACACACGCAGCGCGTTGAGTGGAGGAAGACGCCTCGCCATATGCTGACACCTCTATGCATTAATTTTTCTAATCATTGGCATTATAAATTGTCGATTGCTGATATACCAGCAAACTCCTATAGTGCTCCCCGCATCCACTTGTGACGTCTCTCTATTTAGACTGTTTCCGTGGTTGCGATGTTGTGTTTGCATTTGTCTAACACTGGTTAGACAGGTAGTCGTATCTACCACTTTTAACTTCCTGTATTTTGACATTGTCTGTCATTACATATTTGTTGGCACTGAGCCTCGCTCAGTGCTTTTTTTTGTCTGTAATAAGGTGAGAGCCAACAACAGGCTTGAGTTACATCCACGAGATAGCGATCATAGACGGGATTTTATTTCGGACGATGACTATGACCGACGGTTTTGATCCCCATTCCCTACGCGCCCAGTTTCCCGCTTTCAATACGCCAGGCTGGGTATATCTAGACAGTGCCGCTACCGCCCAAAAGCCGCAGCCAGTGATTGATGCGATCAGTCGCAGTTACATGATGCCGACGGCCAATGTACACCGCGGTCAGCATCAAGCGTCCCTCTCCGCAACCGAACAGTTTGAGCAAGCGCGGCGAGATGTAGCACATTTTATCGGTGCCAACCCACACAATATCGTCTGGACCCGCGGCGCGACAGAAGCCATTAATCTGATCGCCTATGGCCTAAGCCACTCGCTTACCCCACAAGATGACATTCTCGTCAGCGAAATGGAGCACCATGCCAACCTCATCCCTTGGCAATTGATGGCGCAACGCACTGGCGCTCAACTGGTAAAAATCCCCTGCTGTCCTCGCACGGGGACAATAGACATGAAGGTATATCAGCAACGCTTAACCGCACGGACACGCATTGTTGCGATCAGTCATGTTAGCAATGTCACCGGCACCCGCCATCCTATCGAGGAAATGACCCAAGTTGCGCACAAATTTGGTGCAACCGTGATCATTGATGGCGCACAGGGCATCGTCCATGAACCTGTCTGTATGCAAACATTGGACACTGACTACTATGTTTTTTCTGGCCATAAACTTTATGGGCCCACAGGGATTGGTGTCTTGTATGGAAAACCAGAAGCGCTGAGCGCGCTCTCGCCTTTCCACGGGGGCGGGAAGATGATCACAGACGTGTCGTTTGACCATCATACCCTCGCATCCATCCCCGCCCGTTTTGAAGCAGGCACGCCTAACACCGCAGGCGCAATCGGCCTTGCCGCTGCCATTGATTGGCTCAAGCAGCAAGACAGCCAAGCAATAGACGCACATATAACAAGCTGTTACCAACAACTCATAGACGCTTTGCGCGCACGGCCACGCATTCGTTTGATCGCGCCACAGGCGACCAGCTCCATGGTCTCTTTTGTCGTTGACGACGAGCATCATGCAGACGTGGCTGAATTATTGGCCCAACAAGGTATTGCCGTTCGCTCTGGCCATCATTGTGCCCATCCTTTTATTAAGGCGCTTGGTGTCGATGGCACCATCAGGGTCTCTTTAGCGGCCTATAATACATACCAGGACATCGCACAGTTTATTGCAGCATTAGATAAGACCCTGGATCTACTCGATATTTAATCATAAGGCAGGATAGACAATGGCGTTACCCCATCACCCTTTTGGCACCGAGCTTAACCAAACGACGGTCACCGAGATGCTCGCGCAACACACCAGCTGGGAAGATAAATACCGACAATTAATTTTGTGGGGAAAACGGCTGCCAACCTTTACCGATGCGCAAAAACAAACAGCAAACCAAGTGCACGGCTGTGAGAGTGCGGTTTGGTTTCTTCATCAGGCCGAGGGGGACACCCATTACTTTGCCGCCGACTCCAATGCCAGAATTGTTAAAGGTTTATTAGCGATCGTGCTTGTCTGTGTTCACGGCCAACACGGTAATACCATTCACACCCTCGACATAGACCGCGTTTTCCAGCAAGCGGGACTGGCGCACCATTTAAGTGAGTCACGCACCAATGGCTTGCACGCCATCATTGAATACATTCATCAGATCACTCGTTAGCCCTTTGCACACGTGGTGGCCTGTCGCCACCGCGATCGCTCGCCACTCACCTCACAAGTAGTGTTTGTTTTTTGACCATCATGACTATTTAACAAGGCACATCCAACCAAAAAGCCGCAAGTTACACCGCTAATGCAATCCATTTCATGGACTTAGCCGAGCACTGAGCAACTCGATGACAAACCCACAAAAAAACACAAAATAAACATACTGTTAACAATTAATTGCAGTGTTTCCCCATTAGTTTGACCAAGATCTCGAATGCAGAACATCAGGTTTTTATACTTTGCGTATTTGTCTAGATTCGTTAGCTTAGAAGCAGGCAGTCATAAAAGGGTCACACCCATCCGTTAGTCTGCCTAACAATATCGGCAGAATGATAAGTTGATTTTTGGCACAACTATTGCTGCTGTGAGAAAAAGATGACTGTAATTCTGGTTTGAAGTGGTTCCAGATGCGGCTTCAGGCATCTCGTTTAGTTTGCTTGTTGTAGTGAATGGAGTCATAAATGAAAAAACTGGCATTAGTAACCGGCGCGAAAGGTGGGATCGGATCGGCAATTACCGAGAAATTGGTAGAAGACGGATATCGCGTCATCGCGACCCACTTTACAGGGGGAGCAGAGTGCGCCCAAGAGTGGTTTGACGAAAAGAAATTTAACCACGACCAAGTTCGTCTATTTGAGCTTGATGTCACCGACACCGAACAATGTGCCTCACGGATTGCTAAGCTTTTAGAAGAAGAAGGCACGGTGGATGTACTGGTAAACAATGCGGGGATTACCCGCGACAGTGTGTTCAAGAAAATGAATGCCTCACAATGGCATGATGTCATCAATACCAACCTCAACAGCCTCTTTAACGTCACTCAGCCCTTATTCGCCGCCATGTGCGAAAAAGGAGGAGGACGCATCATCAACATCTCATCGGTCAATGGCCAAAAAGGTCAGTTTGGTCAAGCCAACTATGCCGCCGCCAAGGCCGGTATGATGGGCTTTAGTAAGTCTCTCGCGGCGGAGGGGGCACGGGCCGGTGTCACTGTCAATGTTGTGGCGCCAGGCTATACCGCCACACCGATGGTTACCGCCATGCGCGACGATGTGTTGGAGTCAATCACCAGCCAGATCCCGATGAAGCGCTTGGCTAAGCCAGAAGAAATTGCAGCCTCAGTGGCTTACCTTGCCAGCGACGCAGGCGCTTACATTACGGGTGAGACGCTGTCGGTAAACGGCGGCCTCTACATGCAATAAATCAAGGAAAGATTGATGGAACGTATTTTTATCGTGGCGGCAAAACGTACCGCCATCGGTGCCTTTTCAGGCACACTCAAAGACGTCCCAACGGGGCAACTCGCCGCTTACGCCATTAAAGGTGCGCTGAGTGACACATCGCTTGCTCCAACCGCGATTGATGAAGTCATCGTGGGTAACGTGGTCAGCGCAGGACAAGGAATGGGGATCGGTCGTCAGGCTGCGATTTACGCAGATATCCCGCCCCATGTTCCCGCCTATTCAATCAATATGGTCTGTGGCAGCGGCATGAAAAGCATCATGGATGCCGTGACGCACATCCGAGCTGGCGATGCGCAGGTTGTGGTCGCGGCTGGGGTTGAAAACATGTCACAAATCCCGTTTGCGGCAGCAGGCAACCTCCGCGATGGGCAGAAAATGGGCAATTTCGCTATGAAAGACTTGCTCATTAATGACGGCCTCACGGATGTGTACAACCAATATCACATGGGAGTGACCGCGGAGAATGTCGCCAAAGAAGTCGGGATTACCCGTGAGCAACAAGATAGCTTTGCGCTTAGCAGCCAACAAAAAGCCGTTTCAGCGATTGAAGCAGGTCGATTTAAAGATGAAATCACTCCGATTGAGATAAAGCAGCGTAAGCAAACCGTGACGTTTGATACCGATGAGTACCCAAAAGCAGACGCCACGCTAGAGGGCCTCAGCAAGTTGCGCCCCGCCTTTGATAAAGAAGGCTCAGTAACGGCCGGTAATGCTTCCGGCATCAACGATGGCGCGAGTGCGGTGATCCTCGCGTCTGAGTCGGCAGTGAAAGAACACGGGCTGACCCCACTTGCAGAAGTTGCCGCCTACGCTCAGCACGGTGTCGATCCAAGCATTATGGGCTTAGGCCCTGTGGGAGCGGTCAATACGGCGTTGGAGAAAGCCAACCTGACCCTCGACAACATTGATTTACTTGAGCTTAACGAAGCATTTGCTGCACAAGCGCTGGGGGTCATACACCAATTGGCGACGCACCATAAAACAACACCTGATGCGATATTGGCGCGTGCCAATGTCAACGGCGGTGCCATTGCACTCGGTCACCCACTCGGGGCATCAGGTAATCGGATTGTGGTGACCTTGCTACACGAGCTCGCGCGAAGAGGCGAAACCCACGGGGTTGCTTCTTTGTGTATTGGCGGCGGCATGGGTACAGCTTTAATTGTTAAGCGTACACAAGCATAAACGGACACTTGCGACCTTGGGTTAGAAACCCATACACAACACTATCAGGAGATACACCATGTACACAGATATGTTTAAAGCGTTTTCTGAGCAATCTGAAAAAGCCCTGGCTCCCTACGTTAATTTCAACAAGTTGGTAGCCAAAAATGTTGAGACGCTGACTGAGCTACAAATGAATGCCATGCGCACCTATAGCGAACTCGGCCTAGAGCAGATGAAAGCAGCCAGCGAAGTGAAGGATGTCTCTAGCATGACGTCATTCAGCAGCCAGCAACTGGCCGCTTTGACCAAGCTGTCTCAGCAAATGATGGATGACAGCGCCAAGCTGCAAAACATCGCCAAAGAGTTTAAAGAAGATATCGACAAACTCACGGCTGAAAATATGAAAGCCGGCACCCCAGCATAAAGGCAGGGTTTTTGCACTAGTGCCTGCTGTCGCTGACAGCAGGCCTTTGTAGTGCTTATCCGATCAAGAGGGCAAGACTATGTTTCATCACTTCTTTTCGGACTACCTTGCCAGGCTGCAAGAACAAAACCAGCAATGGTGGCAGGATCTTGAGCAGGGCAAGGCAGCCGTAAACACACCGTTCAATCAAGCCATGCAGGAAGTCAGCCTGCAAGACACTGCTCAGTTGCTGGAAGGCGCGGCTCAACAACCCGCTGCACTTCTACAAGTGCAAATGCAGTGGTGGGAACAGCAAATGCAAATCTGGCAGAACGCCATGCTCGCGCGTGATAACACGGAAGAGGTAGTGAGCGAAGGCAGTGACGATAAACGTTTTAAGGATAAGGCTTGGCAGGAAGATGTCCTTTATAACTTTATCAAACAGTCTTATCTGCTGTTTGGACGTACCTATATGGAAACCATCGACGCCATTGAAGGCCTTGATGACAAAACCCGTGAACGTCTCTCATTTTTCTCACGCCAAGCGATTAACGCCATGGCCCCGAGTAACTATATTGCGACTAACCCTGAACTGCTCAAAATGACGCTGGAGTCTCAGGGTGAAAACCTACTGCGCGGCATGGAACAGCTTAAGCAGGATATGGAGTCTAGCGCGGATATTCTTAAAGTGCGCATGACCAATAATAACGCGTTTCGCGTGGGTGATGATGTCGCCAACACACCTGGCGACGTGGTGTATAAAAATGAGTTATTCGAACTCATTCAGTATCGTCCGGTAACGGAAAAAGTATATACCACCCCCATCTTGGTCGTGCCTCCGTTCATTAACAAGTACTATATTCTCGACTTACGCGAGAAAAACTCACTGATTCGTTGGTTGGTTGAGCAAGGGCATACGGTATTCTTGATGTCGTGGCGTAACCCCTCTGCCGAACAAGCAGAGATTGGCTTCGAAGACTACGTGACCCAAGGCACCGTCAAGGCAGTCAGTGCTATCGAAGACATTACCGGTCAATCGCAGATTAACGGCGTTGGCTACTGTATTGGTGGGACCGTTTTAGCCTGTACCATCGCTTACTATGCGGCGAAGCGCATGAAAGCACGGATTAAATCGGCGAGTTTCTTCACCACCTTATTGGACTTCTCGCAGCCAGGGGAAATTGGTGCCTACATCAATGACAGCTTGATTCGAGCCATTGAAGCGCAAAATACGGCACGCGGCTACATGGATGGCCGTTCACTCAGCGTTACCTTTAGCTTATTGCGCGAGAACAGCTTGTACTGGAACTATTACATTGAGAATTACCTCAAAGGTAACAGTCCTGTCGACTTTGATTTGCTGTATTGGAACAGTGATAGCACCAACGTGGCCGCGAAGACACACAACTTTATCCTGCGCGATTTGTACCTTGAAAACAAACTGGTGCAAGATAAGGGAGTGAAAGTCGGCGGTGTCTGGATTGATCTGAATAAGATCAAGGTGCCGAGCTATTTCATCTCGACCAAAGAAGATCATATCGCCCTTTGGCAAGGGACCTATCGCGGTGCACTGAATGTTGGCGGCAATAAAACCTTTGTACTGGGCGAATCAGGGCATATTGCCGGTATCGTCAACCATCCCGTTAAGAAAAAATACGGTTTTTGGACCAATGATAGCCTGCCTGATAGTGCCGATGAGTGGCTCGATAATGCGTCACATCACACTGGCTCTTGGTGGACCCACTGGGAAAAATGGTTACGTAGCTATAGTCCGGAAGAGCAAGTGGAACCATACTCAATAGGGTCTGAGACTTACCCCGTACTTGATACGGCGCCTGGCGAATATGTTCGCCACGTTTTGCCTATCGAAGCGGAAAGCCAACAAAACCAGGCAGCGCCAGCCCCTGAAAAAGAACAGGCCTAATTAAGCGCCCCAGCCTGCGTCTCAATATTGAGAATAGTGGTGTGCACTCAGCGGTAAACGCTGAGTCGCACCCCTTTTTTTATCTGATTGAACTACACTCAACGCCATGGAAGCAAAACGGTGTAGCGTCATTATGAGATGGGCATGGTACTGTCTATTCACCACTCTTTTTTTCATTTCTGTGAGCATACAGGCTCAAACACTGCGCCTCACATCGGGTGAATATGCCCCCTTTATCACCCAGACTATGCCTGATGGCGGCCCGATAACGGAGATCGTGATGCAAGCCGCGCAAGAGGCAAACATCGAGATATCCTTAGGTTATTTCCCATGGCATCAGTCGATGAATCTCGCTCAAACCGGCGAATGGGACGGCACCATCGGCTGGGCTTACACACAAGAGCGTGCGAATGACTTCATCTATTCGGATCCTATCTATACCGAGAGCGTTGGCTTTTTCTATCTCGCCGAACGCGAGTTCGATTGGCAGTCTCCTCAAGATCTCGATGGCTTTGCCATTGGTGTGACCAAAGGCTTTATTGACGTTAAGCGGCTGACTGAAATGCAAAAATCAGGCATCGACGTTAAGATCCAAACGTTCCTTGATGAAAAATCAAAAATCGATGCGCTACTCGCTCAGCAAATTGACTTGGCGTTAGGCAATATAGACGTACTCAAAAGAGTGATCGCCCATGAGATGGCTCCCAACCAAAAACAAAAGTTTGCCCATCATCCACGACCAATAAGAATTACGCCACTGTACATTTTATTTAGTCGGCAAATAAAGCAAAACTATGATCAGGCAGAGCGCTTTAACAAAGCATTACGAAGACTCAAAGCGGATGGGCGGTATCAAATGATTTGGAGTCATTTTCGCCAAGCCCACTACAATCATTAGGCCTTGGCCGTAACGACGTTTTATATCTTGGAGGTGTTATGCGGCGAATACTGCTCGTGACCCTGCTCCTTTATCTACCTGCCATCGCCGCCGCACAGGTTCAGCTTAAATTGTTGGCAGGCGATTATCCCCCTTTCCTCTCAGATCGCTTAGTGCATCAAGGGGTGATTGCCTATATCGTTAAAGAAGCAGGGAAGCGACAAGGACTAGAGATAGAGATCGCGTTTACACCTTGGCAGCAAGCAAAAATGAAGGCGCAAGAAGGCGCGGTTCATGGGACCGTTGGCTGGGGCTACACCTCTAAACGTGAAAAAGACTTTATATACTCTGCGCCTATCTATACCGAAACCGTGGTGTTTTTCCACCTCAAAAACAGACACTTTGATTGGCAATCGTTGGCTAGCCTGAACGGCTTACGCGTTGGGATTAGCGAGAGCTATATAGAGGATGCCATGCTGGCAAACTTTAATCAGCAAGGTGGCGACGTGGTGGTTCGACGCTACCCCAACGAAGTAGAAAAGCTGCGCAGCTTACTCACGGGCGACACGGATGTGATTATTGGTAACCAATATGTGGTGATGAACACCCTACGCACTGTGATGCCTGATGACACGCGTCAGCACATCACCTTTCACCCTAAACCGCTGCGTGTTACGCCCCTCCATGTTTTATTGAGTCGCCAACATCCTGATAGCGCACGCTGGGTAGCGCGATTAAACCGTGGTATTAATCAACTCAAAAACAGTGGCGATTACCAAAGAGCATGGACTGCGTTTCGCATGGGCGAATTTGGCGTACGCGCGCTCCCTTCAGAGTAAAGCAGGCTCAGCCAGCCTGCTCGCGACGCTGATCAGCCGCGATTAGCTTTTGTAAAATGCGCGAAACAGCGACGAAACCAAAACTCGCGGTCACCATGGTTGCCGCCCCAAAACCACTGGCACAATCCATGCGTTTGGGGCCTTCGGCTGACACTTTGCTTTCACAGACACTGCCATCAGGCTGAGGATATTTGAGCTGCTCGGTGGAATAAACACAATCAATGCCAAACTTGCGCCCTTGGGTTTTCGTGAAACCATGAAAACGACGAAGATTGTTACGCAGCTTCGCCGCGAGCGGATCTTGAATCGTTTTAGTCAAATCCGCCACTTGGATCTGAGTTGGATCGACTTGACCGCCTGCCCCTCCAACGGTCAACACCTTAATTTTATGCCGCTTGCAGTAAGCAAGTAACGCCGTTTTCGGTTTAATACTGTCAATCGCATCCAACACATAATCAAACCCAGAATGGATATAGTCAGCGAGGTTATCGGCACTAATAAAATCATCGACGACGGTGACCTGACACTCTGGGTTAATCGCCGTTAGACGCGCAGCCATCACCTCGCTTTTACTTTGTCCTACGGTCTCTTTCAGTGCATGAATTTGGCGATTGGTGTTGGTGACACACACATCATCCATATCAATTAATGTGATGGCTCCAACCCCTGTGCGCGCTAACGATTCAGCCGCCCACGAGCCAACACCACCAATGCCAATCACACAGATGTGGCTTTGACTAAATACCTCGAGCGCACGCTGGCCGTAGAGCCTTGCGGTGCCACCAAAACGTTGCCAATAGGCATCTGATAACTGGCGTGTCATACCCGTCTCTTTGTTCATCAAACCGAGGGGCGTTATACCGACTTGCTCGATAATTGTCTAGCGGGATCCCGTGCAAAGCGGTCACTAAGCCACTGCACCACTTGGCTAACACCTGACGCTCGCTGCTTGTAGCTTGCACTGTAGAGGTAATAACCGTAGCCGCTATCAATGCCCAGCCCCAAAGGGTTAACCACTTTTCCTTGCCGTAAACTGGTTGTCGCCATAAAGGTAGGAATTAATGCCATCCCCATGCCTTGCTGCACCCCCTCCAATGCCATAAAAAAGTGCTCAAATCCCGCGCCATACTGCGGGTTGCTATCCGTTAAGCCAAATTGCTGCCAAAAATGCTCCCACAGTGTCGGCCTAGTCAGATGAGAAAGCACCGGCACCGTGGCAAGTAGCGCGGCACGTTCAATGGGCTCAGGGACAATCGCGGCAGCGGCTAATAAAGCTAGGTGTTCATTAGCTAGGCAGATTGACTGAGAGCCTGCTTGTTGACGCGGCTGGCAACGAATGAGGATATCAACCTCTTTTTCTTTCCCTTGCGGGATAGAATCACTGGCACTGACCGTCACCGATACCGACGGATAACGCGCCTTAAAGTCTTGCAGTTGCGGAATCAACCACAGACTGGCAAAAGATGGCGGCACCAGCAAGCTGACCGACTCTTGCTGGACACTCTGTTGACGCGCGTAAGCCGTGGCATTGGCGATTTCATGGATCCCTGAGGAGACCGATTGAAGATACGTCTCTCCAATGGCATTAAGCCTCACCCCATACGCGGTCCGCGCAAACAAAGGTTGTCCAATCCACTGCTCTAACTGTTGGATTTGTTTACTGATGGTACTTTGGCTGACATGCAATACCTTGGCCGCTTCCGAAAAGCTGCCTTGCTGGGCGACCACGACAAACGCTTGTAAAGCTCGCATCGATGGCAAACGCGCTTCCATTCCCATTCCTTTTCTTCATACCTGGTGAAAATATATCCTTTGTCGCGCAAAATACAATCGGTTCATACTCATGGGCAAACGTCACTATGAGGCCATCGTATGAGCCACGTATTCCATCGCCACTGTCATCAAGCTCTTCCCACTATCGCCAGTGGTCAAGGGGTTTATCTAACGGATACCCAGGGTAAGCGGTATCTGGATGCGTGCGGAGGTGCAGCCGTCTCTTGTCTCGGACATAACCACCCAGCCGTGTTAGAGGCTATCCACCGTCAGCTTGATTCGATTCCCTATGCGCATACTGGCTTTTTTAACTCAGAAAGCAGTGAAGCGCTCGCCAAGATATTGGCCGACCTCGCGCCTCCCTTGATTAATCGTGCTTACTTGGTCAGTGGTGGCTCAGAGGCGATGGAAACCGCATTAAAACTGGCACGCCAGTATTGGGTGGAAGTTGGTCAGCCGCAGCGCCAACACTTTATTGCTCGACGCCAAAGCTACCACGGCAACACGCTTGGCGCGCTATCCGTGGGAGGTAACGCATGGCGTCGTGCGCCCTTTGCGCCTTTGTTAATGGACACCAGTCTGATTGCTCCCTGTTACGCCTATCGCGATCAAGGTCCCGATGAGACTGCTTACCAATATGGTCAGCGAGTGGCCAGCGAGCTTGAAACCATGCTGTTAGAAAAAGGATCCGAAACCGTGATTGGCTTTATCGCTGAGCCCGTCGTTGGTGCCACTGCGGGCGCATTGACCGCCGAAACAGGCTACTTTACACGGATTCGAGAGATCTGCGACCAATACAACATTTTGCTGATCCTCGATGAAGTGATGTGCGGAACAGGACGCACCGGGCGCTTTTTCGCCTTTGAGCATGAACATATCGTTCCAGATATAGTCGCTATCGCGAAAGGGCTGGCTGCTGGTTATCAACCTATTGGCGCGACGCTTGTGGCTGACCCTGTCTATAACGCAATCGCTCACGGCTCGGGCTTTTTCCAACATGGCCACACCTTTATGGCGCATCCGACTGCCTGTGCCGCCGCCTTAGCAACACTCACCACACTTGAGCAAGAAGGACTCGTTGACGCGGCGGAAAAACAAGGCAAGGCGCTTAAAACGGCGCTACATCATCAATTTGATGACCACCCTCATGTAGGCGACATCCGAGGTCGTGGTCTATTTTTGGCACTCGAGTTGGTCGCGGATAAAGCGTCAAAGCAGCCTTTTTCGTCCACATTGCCGCTAGCGAAACAAATCAAACAAACCGCGCTGGAAAACGGCCTGATGTGCTATCCCATGGGCGGTACCATCGATGGCAAACAAGGTCACCATATTTTATTGGCGCCTCCCTACATCATTAAACCGCCACATATTGATGAGATAGCCGACAAACTACGGATAACCTTAGACACCTGTCTGCCACACTAAGCAGTCAGTCTTGCGCTCAAACTAGGCTCAAGGAAAAAAGATGACCGACACACGCACCATCATGGTTGCTCCCAACGGCGCGCGGCTGCAGCCTTCGCAGCATAGCGCCGTCCCTATTGATGCACCATCACTGATTGACTGCCTGCACGCATGCGCTGACGCCGGTGCCGCCATGGCGCACATTCATGCACGCGATGAGTCTGGCGCGCATAGTTTGGACCCCACTCTCAATCGTCGGCTTTACCAGCAAGTCCAAGATGCGGTCGGTGATCGCATAGTCATCCAACTCACCACCGAAGCCGTGGGTCGCTATCGCCCGTCAGAGCAAATCGGATTAGTGAAGGCCGTTAAGCCTGAGGCCGTGTCCATTGCGCTAAGAGAACTAGTACCTGACCCTTCCGAAACGACCGAAGCCAGAACATTTTTTGCGTGGTTACATCACCATGCTGTTTACACACAGTTTATTCTCTATCACCCTCAAGATGTGGCGCGCTACCGTCAGCTACGTCACGCCGGCGTGATCCCTCCTACAGGGCACCATTTACTCTTGGTTGCGGGTCGGGATCAAAATCCCCCATTTGGCCACCCAGAAGACATCGTCGCCATGTGGCAAGCGCTCCCCGACCATAACAACCTGCCCTGGTCAGCCTGTGCATTTGGCCACCATGAGATCCGCTGTCTGACGACCGCTGCACTGCTAGGAGGAGACATACGAATCGGCTTTGAAAACAACACCCAACGCGTTGACCAACGTCAGGCCATAGATAACGCATCTCAGATCACAGATTTACGCAACACACTGGAAAAGCTGGGATATTGTACTAAACCTGTACAAGCACTAAGGCAAACCATGACCCAATCGTTTTAACCCAATACAATTGCTTGCAAATATTGTTAAAAGATTGAAAAAATAGCGTGGTGACACTTTTTTGTCATATTGTTATTGAGTGTCATACCAACTTCGAGGGTGCGCCCGGATAGCAACCTCTAACTTAAAAAGGAATCTTAAGCATGAAAGCGATGAAACCTACTCTGATTGCGCTCGGCTTTTCTGCCGCACTAGGAACCGCGGCAAGCGCGCAAGCTAACCAGTTTGTGACTATTGGTACTGGCGGTGTCACGGGTGTTTATTACCCAACAGGTGGTGCAATTTGCCGTCTGGTCAATAAAAGCAAAGATGACCATGGCATTCGCTGCTCGGTAGAAAGTACAGGCGGCTCAATCTACAACATCAACACCATTCGTGCTGGCGAGCTAGATATGGGTATCGCCCAATCTGACTGGCAATACCATGCTTACAAAGGCACTAGCAAATTTGAAGATCAGGGCGAATTTAAAGAGCTTCGCGCCGTTTTCTCTATTCATCCAGAACCGTTTACCGTGGTAGCACGTGCCGATGCGGGCGTAAAAACCTTCGATGATCTGGAAGGCAAGCGCGTTAACATTGGTAACCCTGGCTCGGGCCAACGTGGCACCATCGAAGTATTGATGGATCAAATGGGTTGGGATATGGACAAGTTCGGCCAAATTTCTGAACTAAAAGCGGCCGAGCAATCCAAAGCCCTGTGTGATAACAAAATTGATGCCATGGTTTACACCGTGGGTCACCCAAGTGGTGCGATTCAAGAAGCGACCACCGCCTGTGATAGCGTATTGGTTGAAGTTGCGAATGATGCGGCTAAACAGCTGATTGAAGATCGTGACTATTATCGTCAAGCCATTATTCCTGGCGGTATGTACCGTGGCAACGACAACGACGTCACCACCTTTGGTGTGGGTGCGACTTTCGTCTCTTCCACACAAGTTCCTGAGGATGTGATCTATAACGTGGTGAAAGCGGTGTTTGAGAACTTTGACGACTTCCGCCGTCTCCACCCTGCATTCGCTAACCTGAAGAAAGAAGAGATGGTAAAAGACGGCCTGTCTGCTCCCCTTCACCCAGGTGCGGCGCGCTACTATCGTGAAGCCGGGTTAATTGAATAAGTCATCTCCCGCTTACCAACAAGCGAGCGTTAAACGCTCGCTTTTTTATTTCCTAAGGGTCTGACCTCATCTTGGCCGTTACTCTGACTGGCTCACTCTTTGTGGCGCTAAGGCGTCCAGTTTCCAAACCCGACCAAAGTGCTTGTAGTGCCCGGCTTGCTCGCCTGCTTCACGACCCATGCCATGGTATAAATCCAGGTGATTTTCTTTCACCGCGCCACCGGTATCTAGTGCCATTAACAGCTTGAGCACATGCTCGCCCGTCCAGTTGCCTTGCTCATCCAACTGAGGCACTTCAGCCAGTAACACACTGCCCATGGGTAAGTAACGTCGATCGGCCGCCACAGACGCCCCGGCTTTCAACGGAATCCCCGCCGTGCCACTGACAGGATCAGCCGCCTTTGGGGTAAAGAAAACATAAGAGGGATTTTGCTCGAGTAATTCACGCACTTCATCTTTACTGTGGGCAGCCACCCACTCTTGGATCGCTTTCAGCGACATTTTTTCGCGCGGAACCTCACCTCTCTCGATCAGCACTTTTCCAATGCTGACATATGGGTGACCATTCTTGCCTCCGTAGGCAAAATACTCCAGTTGGTCGTTATCGCCAAAATGGACAAAACCGCTGCCTTGTACTTCCATAATAAAACTATCGATAAGGGAGGCACTGTAGCCCAGCTCTAAGCCCTGCCCATCCAAGGCGCCAGCATAGATAGCAGCGCGATCTGGACAGTCGTCATCACAAGGGGGTTTGGCGTAGACAGGATAGCGGAACAAATCATCCGGCTGGTGGCGCATTTCTATCACCGGAGAGAAATACCCGGTAAACATCACGTTCCCAAAGTCATCTCCCCCTGCCATTTGGTTCACTTCCAAGCCATAATCCGCAAGCGCCTCGATCTTGCCTCCCGCGTCTAACCAGGCTTGCAAACGCTGATAAACGGCTTGATGCTCCGCCACTAACGACGGAGAGTTGGCGGTCACCGCCGCTAACTGGTCATTGAATAAACTAAAGTCTCGCGGGCTTTCAGAAGCCACTTGTGGTACCGGGGTGAGTATCGATTCAAATCGCCCATCAATATATTGTTGACCCCGGTCGGTAGGACGCACACATCCTGCCAATATCGCCACACACGCCATCACAACTAACGCTTTTTTCACACCATATTCCAATCAGTGAGTTAATAGCGCTAAGGCTCGCAAAAAGCGCCCCGCTTGGCAATCAGTTCTCGAGGTTAAGTTTGTAACTGTCTGCAAACCAATACAGATATATTGTGACGCTATTCGGCTTACTTCCTTTACCAAGACGACATTCATCAAATTGTCATATAAATATTATGTACTGACCTTGCAACAAAACTGCATAGAAAGTGCAACATAAAGGAGTAAAGCAGCGATGGATTTAAAAGTTGGGCGTTCAACGCTACTTGATAGTGATGCAGTGGAATACCAATGGATTCGTATGATGGCCACCGAAGGCTGTACACGCCAGGTGATTAATACCAGTATTCAACGTTGTCTGGGGGGTGATGCTGAAACCGCCGATCTCTTGCGGAAAGTGGCAACAAAACAGTGCTCGGTCAACGAGCTTCTCACCACCTTGGAGTCACAGCACTTCTGATCCAGGCCGCGTAGCGGCCAACACGTCCCTCATGAGCGATTATCTTTGGCAAAAAAGGATGTGTAATGTGCAGGTTCAATACGCTCGAGCGTCTTTGCGTCTTCAACCCGATATAGGTAGGTTTCGGTTCCTATCGTATATTTGAGCAGATCGCCATCAAACTGATACTCAGTGGTGGCGCGGCTCCCATTGGTGTAAATACCATCAGAGCGTATTTCAAACTGGTCGGCGGCATAAGGTGCCACATCTTGTTCTACCCATTCGCCATACAAATCGGCTTGCGTCACGTCAGGCGCAAAAATGGCCGGCTGAGTCGCCACTAAAAACCCCGTCCCACCAAATAAGATCAAAAGAACTAATAGAACCACTTGTTTCGTTTTTCGCACACGCTTACCTCTCAGTGCTTTTTATTCCAGCATAACTGACTCATTACTTTATTTTAGACGCTGAACGCTAGATTGTGATCTTGCTTCATCTACCGACATTGCGAGTGGCAGTGTTGAGAGTGCGCGCGAAACCTTATCACTTCACGTGCGCCTTGACACCAGACAGGACTTGACACTCAGACCTGAAAAAGAATAAAAAGGCATATATAGTGAATAATTAAACAGGTGTCCGCGTGAAAATAAGAAGTACCGCACTGGTTAAAGGGTTTCGCCAATCGGCCCCGTATGTCAACGCTCACCGAGATAAAACCGCGGTGATTATGCTGGGTGGCGAAGCGATGGCGGATGAGAACTTTCAGAATATCGTCAATGATATCGCCCTACTCAACAGCCTGGGCATGAAACTGGTGTTGGTGTTTGGTGCCCGTCCACAGATTAATTGCGCCTTAAATCAGTACGGACTGGAAACGCCTTATCACAAAGGTATTCGCATCACCGACAACCACGCGCTTGAAGTGGTCAAACAAGCGGCCGGCCAAGTGCAACTCGACATCACGGCACGCTTATCCATGGGGCTGAATAACACGCCTATGGCCGGCGCTCAGATCAATGTGATCAGTGGCAATTTTGTTATCGCGCAACCGTTAGGCGTCGATGAAGGAATTGATTATTGTCACAGTGGCAAAATTCGCCGCATCGATATTGACGGTATTCAGCGCCAGCTCGATCAAAACGCAATCGTGCTGATGGGGCCAGTGGCCAGCTCAGTCACAGGGGAATGCTTTAATCTCACCTCCGAAGAAGTGGCGACTCAGGTTGCGATTCGGTTACGCGCAGACAAGTTGATTGGCTTTTGCTCCGAGCAAGGGGTTTTAAACCAAGACAGTGAGGTGATTTCTGAGTTACTGCCTACCCAAGCCCAACCGCTTTTAGAGGCGAGAGAAGCTGCTGGCGATACTGGCTCTGGCACCAGTCGCTTTTTACGCGGCGCGATTGCTGCGTGTCGCGCGGGCGTCACCCGCAGTCACTTAATCAGCTATAAAAAAGATGGGGCATTAATCCAAGAGCTGTTCTCGATTGAAGGGATCGGCACCCAGATCGTGATGGAGCGTGCCGAAAAAGTGCGCCAAGCCCAGATTGACGATATCGGTGGGATCTTGGATTTGATCCGCCCTTTGGAGCAACAAGGGATCCTAGTACGCCGCTCGCGGGAACAACTGGAGCAAGAAATCCCACGCTTTACCATCATCGAGCGGGATGGATTGGTGATAGGCTGCGCCGCTCTCTATCCGTTTAGTGACGCGCGCACCGGCGAGATGGCATGTGTCGCTATTCATCCCGACTATCGTGATGGCGACCGCGGTGTCATGCTGCTCAATCACCTCAAACAACGCGCCAAAGCCAAAGGGCTCGAAACCATTTTTGTGCTCACTACCCATAGTTTGCATTGGTTTCTGGAACAAGGCTTTTTGCTCTCCGATGTGTCAGCACTCCCCAACACTCGCCAAGAGCTGTACAACTATCAGCGTCGCTCTAAGGTGCTGACCTTAGCGCTTTAGCAGATGTCACTGCACTCAAGGCGCTATCAAGGCATCCGGCAAACCACTATAACGGGCGGTGCGTGCGCCTACACCGTGGCGCAGCACCGGCCAAGACGCGTAGAGATCAAGCTGGCGCTTCGCCCGCGTGATGCCGGTGTAAATCAGCTCGCGGGTGAGCACTGGTGAAATGGTAGGCGGACACACCAACACCGTATGCGCAAACTCCGAGCCCTGTGATTTATGCACCGTCATCGCAAACGCGGTTTGATGGGCGGGCAAACGGCTGGCAAGCAAATAGCGCACTTCGCCATCGTGCGTTTCAAACGCTACCCGGGTGATCCCCGCGTGTTGCACCGCAATCCCAATATCACCGTTATACAATCCTAGGGCATGGTCGTTTTGCAAAATCATGATCGGCCGACCGTGATACCAAGTATCACGCTCTTTAGCGATCAGCCCCGCCGACGCCAAGTGCTGCTCAATGGCTTGGTTGAGGCCAGCGACACCAAATGGGCCTTCGGTCAATGCACACAACAAACGAAATTGGCTAAAGGCACTCAGCACGTCCGCCATGGATGGCGGGTTTTCGAGCGTCGCATTATCGAGTGTTGTTAAGTAATCGCGATATCCTGTCACCGCTTGTTGCATCAGGGTCTGATAACTGTCATCACTCAGCACATGGTGGGTAATATCGCCATAGCCGCGTTTTAACACCGCCCCCACCTCGGCCATCTCTCCTCGGTTCACCGCAAAGGCGAGCTGGCCAATGCCGGATTGAGCATCAAAACGATAACTTTTTCGCAGCAGACACAGGGCACTGGCGATCGCTGGCGCATGTGAGTTTTCGGGTACGTCAAAGCCTGTTAACTGGCTTAAACGCGCCGCCTGCGCCGCTGGATAGCCCGCCTCGGCGTACTGACAAATATCCCCTAGCACCGCCCCCGCTTCCACAGAGGCAAGCTGATCTTTATCCCCCAGCAAAATAATGCGTGTTGAGGGCGCCAAGGCATCGAACAGCTGTGCCATCAAGGGCAAGTCCACCATTGAGGCTTCATCGACAATCAACACATCCGCATGGACGGGATTATTTTTATGATGGCGAAACGCCACCCGCTGCGGAATCGCCCCTAATAACCGGTGAATGGTACTGGCCTGGGTCGGCAGCGCCGCTTTTACGTCATGATCAACAGGCAAGGCGGCAATCGCCCGTCCTAGAGATTCAGTCAATCGGTTAGCCGCTTTACCGGTCGGAGCGACCAGTTTGATAGTGAGCGCTGCAGACGTTACGCGTTCAGCGTGGTGCGACGCCACCAGCGCCGCCAACAAACGGGCAACAGTGGTGGTTTTACCCGTGCCCGGCCCGCCTGAAATCACCGCAAACGGCTGGGTCAACGCGGTGGCTGCCGCCACTTTTTGCCAGTCTATCTCTGCCTTAGAGGCAGCAAATAAATTATCTAGAGTTTGTCTGGCCTCATCCGGTACCGGCAGCGCCGTCAGACGCTGGCGAATATGCCCCGCCACTTGCTGCTCGGCATGCCAGTAGCGATGCAAATACAATCGGTGTCCGGCAAGCACCAAGGGCGTCGCCTGCGTCCCGTCAGACACCACCGACGCCTGTGCCAATTGCTCGCTTGGCGCTTGGCTATCAATGTGCGCCAATAAAGGCTGCCAAGCGACATCACTGGGTGGCTGCCATTGGTGCAAATCAAGGCAGACATGGCCTTTGCCCACTTCGCGACTCAGCAGCGCCGCCCATACCGTGATAGCAGCCTTATCTAATTGGGTTTCTTCTTCGCCCATCAAACAAGCAAATTGCACATCAATCGCTCGCAATTCCCCGATCTGGTAGAGTGCCATTAATGCTTGTTTCATACCGACTCTCCAGCAAAGAGGTTGTCTAAGGCGTCAATCAGCGCCTTATCGGGACGGTGCGCGAACACACCGGTCTCGCCGCTATCACTGGCGCCCCGTAAAAAGAAATAAAACACGCCCCCCACATGGGTGTCGTAATCATAATCTGGGATCCGCTGGCGCAAAAAGCGGTGCAGCGCCAAGGTATAGATCTGGTACTGAAAGTCGTATCGGTGCGCGATCATCGCCTCTTTGAGCGCCTCAGGATGATAATCGTCCACACTGTCCCCTAAATGGTTCGACTTCCAATCCAGCACGTAATACTTGCCGTCGGCGCGAAAGGTTAAATCGATAAAGCCTTTTAACATCCCGCGCGCCGTGTCAAAGCTGAGCTGGCCAGCACGCGCCGATAACGCATCATATCGCGCGGCGAGTCGGTTGAGTCGCTGGCAGTCTAGTGTGGCCAAAGGCATCACGAACTCCATCTCCGTTAATCGACTGGCGTTATCAATATGGTTCAGCCTCAGCCCTTGGTCATTAAGCGGGTGTTTCAATACCTGTGTCATCCACTGCTGTAATATCGGGCACCACTGCGGGTCATAGTTCTCCAAGCTAAGGTGATGGGTAATAAGCTCAGCGACTTCTTCACTCATCAAATCAGCGGTAAAGTCCACCTCTTCAAATAAGGTATGTAAAAAGGTACCGGCTCGTGCGCCTTTGGGAAACGCGAAAACCGACCAAGGATCCACCGCTACATCCGGCGTTTCCTCATCGGCGAGGTCATCGTCCGCGTCCAAGTCGTAACTGGCTAGTGTGGGCAAGGCGCTGACATGATGGCTTTGTTTTAACAGCCCTGAGTAACTGGTTAAGCGCCACTGACGGTCAATCTTGCCGTCAAACTGACGCGCGCTTAGCGCCTCGTGCGCACCCGTTTGAGGGGCATAACGGCTATCATCCGGCTCCGGTGGCGCAACCACAGCCACCGCATCACTCGTGTTCGCCAATCCAGCCAAACTCTCGGCCAGCAGGCCAGCATCACCGGCCTCTCCATGCTGAAGCAAATAGCCGAGGGCCGTTAAGTGCAAGGCCGAGTCTTTTTGCCGACTGTTACCTTGTTTAAGAGGTGCACAGCCGATAAAACACCCATACACGGCGCGCGTCACCGCCACATACAGCAAGCGGATATCTTCAGCCAATCGCTCTTTTTCTGCGCGCTCTTTGCCTTCATCGACATTATCCAGCGCCAGCACCGGCTGATACTGTTCATCATGATAAAAAGGTTGGCTGCTTTCGCGATACTGACAAGCAAATGGCAAGTAAACTAAATCGTATTCCAAGCCTTTCGATTTGTGGATGGTGACGATTTGCACCAAATCACGCTCCGACTCCAAGCGCACCTGCTGCTCTTCCGATTGTTGAGCCGGCTCGGCCATCCGCTCTTGTAGCCAGCGGATCAACGCGTGGGGGTTGTCCAATTGCTGGCTGGCACTTTGCAGCAACTCCGCAATATGCAAAAAGTCGGTCACACAGCGCTCGCCTTGCGGCATCGCCAACCAGTTTTCTGCCACTTGGCGGGCACTGGCGACTTGGCGCAGCATCGGCATCACCCCACGGCGCTGCCAAGTATCACGGTAATGGCTAAAGGCCACCACCTCTTGCTCCCACAAGGCTTCGTCTTGATTGAGTAATGCCAGCTGCTCGGCGGTCAGGCCAAATAAGGGACTGGCTAGCGCTGCCCGCAACTTACGCTCGTTTTCAGGCTGCATCACCGCCACTAAGATGCGCTCAATATCGCTGGCGACAGGGCTGGCGAACACATTATCACGGTTAGAAAGATAGACAGACGCCACGCCTTTTTCGGCCAGCGCTTGCTTGACCAGCTGTGCCTCGCGTCCGGTGCGCACCAACACGGCGATATTGTGCGGCTGAATTTCGGCTTGGCCGGAAGGCGTCTGTAGATAACTATTGCCCACCACCGATTGGTTGAGCACTTGCGTGATATGCTGTGCGGTACTCACCGACAAGGTCTGTTCAAAATCTTGCTTGCCACACAATTCATCCGGGCTGTGATGCCAAAAGGTGAGCGCGGGCTGCTCGTTTCCCTCCACCACCAGCGCCTTTTGTTTGGCGCTAGGCGACGAGGCCACCTCTAAAAAGGGAATACTGTCTTGATAAACAAACGGTGCCTTCGCACGTGAGAACAAGGCATTGACTCCGCGCACCATGCCATCTGTCGAGCGCCAGTTAGTAGCCAGGTTATAGTGATCACTCACCTGCGCACGGGCATGAATATAGGTGAAGATATCGGCACCACGAAAGGCATAAATCGCCTGCTTAGGATCGCCAATCATCATTAAACCGGTGCGCTCACCCTCTTCCTCTGTGTCTGTCTCTGCGTCTGCGAATACAGGGGCATCGTCCGCCACTGGTGGCTGATAGACAGTGCTAAAAATCTGATATTGCAGCGGGTCGGTGTCTTGGAACTCATCAATCATTGCCACCGGATATAAGCTGCGAATACGCGCGGCCAACTGGTCTTGGCTATCTTGGTCAAGTGCGCTGGCAAGTTGAGAAAGGAGATCGTCAAACGAGAGCCACCCTTGGCGGCGTTTTTCTTGGCGGAGCAGCTGCCGCACTTCTGTAATCGCCAGTGCAGTTAATCCCGGTTTTAACGTCGGCGGCTGATCAACCAATGCCTGAATTTGATCAAATAGCGCTAGGCTCGGTGGCTCAGCTTTACTCTTGGCCGCCAACGTCTGTTGGGCGAATTTTTCCAATTTGTCGGGCAACTGGTAATCAAGCGTCTCGGCATTGGCCCATTGTTCCATCGCATTCAGCCAGTTCGCCAGATGATCTTTGCGATAGCTGCGACCATCGAGCTTGGCAGCGCTGAGCTGGTCGGTGATCTGCTCCCCCGCCTCGCGCCATGCGCGCTTCACCCCGTCAATTTTGGCTATCGCCGCTTGGTGTGCCGCCAATAGATCTTCGCCGAGATCAGGCGCCTTGACCATCACTTCCGGCCCGGATAAATAGGGCGCAATCTCTTTTAATAAGGCCTCTGGCGCGGGCCAGTAGCTGCTCACCACACCGGCTAACGATTTTGGCAGCGGATAAAAACGACGACGCCAAAAATCGGCCGCCGCACGCGCTTTAATTTGTCGCTCGTCGGTGACAAATTCATGACTGAACAGGCTACCGGATTCAAACGCATTTTGGGTCAGCATCCGCTGACAAAAACCGTGAATGGTATAGATAGCCGCTTCGTCCATCTGGCGTTCGGCCTCTAACAGTCGCTGCGCCGCGGTTTTATGATCGCTAATCTCTGCCAGCAAAGGTTCAATGATAGGATCGTCACTCTCACCGCGCATAAAGGCAAAACGCGCCTCATGAATGCGACGTCGAATACGGTCTTTTAGCTCTTGGGTTGCCGCTTCGGTAAACGTCACCACCAGTATTTGCTCGACCCGACACGGCGCTGCGCGGCCATGCCCAAGCAACAATCGCAGGTACAAGCCAGCAATCGTAAACGTCTTACCGGTGCCGGCGGAGGCTTCGATTAATCGGACGCCATCAAGTGGCAAGGTGAGCGGGTTGAGGATCTGCGGTTCCATATCATTATTTCATCGCCTAGTCTGCCCGCCATTGTAGCAACCCCGTGGGGTAAAAAATATTCTAACCAAGACCATCAATCTGCGCCGGTTAACATCACGATCAAAAAAGGCCAGCATCGCTGGCCTTGGTTCGTTTATTGAGACTCGACGTTTACGACTGAAGCCAAACTGGGTTGGTCCATGCCGTGCTGCCGTCTTTGTCTTCCACTTCTAGGTTGATCCAACCTTCTGCATCCGCAGGAATAGGCAGTGATAGCTCAAGACGCTGGGTGCTCTCTTCGGGATTAATGGTGATGCTGTTTAGCACCTCGCCACCTTGACCGATTAAGCGCACTTCTTTGAGGCCATCCGCAGCGACCACATTAATATCCCATTTATCACCTGCCTTGGCGGTTTCACCAAACATGATGTTTTGTGGATATAGAATTGGTCCCTGAGTGGCATAGCCGTGACCAGCTTTCAACGCTTTAGCAAAGGCCAGTGGCGTCAACTCACCGTCAACGTTAGCCATCATACGAATACGACCAGTAAGCTGGTTCCACGCATCATGGGTATCGGTACCCGCCGTGAAATACATAGCTTCGCCGCTATCCCACATATCATGTGCTTTTTTCAGAGTCGGCTCGTTGTCAACGCGAGCGTTAAGCTCCATCAGATCGAAACGGTCTGTCTCACCGCCCGGCACCGCATCTTTGGCGATATTAGTGAAATAACCATAATCGTTATAAGGATGGTTCATCGGCACCACTTCTGCACCCATGTCATGTGCAGCATCAATCAAGGTATGCACGTCATCAGTACCCGGATCGACCGTTAGTGCCGCGCCATTGTCGATGGGGAATGGGTTCATGTGACCCCAAGAAGGCGAAATCTCAATCGATGGGATGAAAGGCACACCACGTTTTGCTGATAAGTCAGCAAAGACTTTGTGATTAATGGTGGAGTCGTGATCACTGATAAAGGTCAGATCCAAGTCAGTTGCCAGCTGAGCCTGCACCACGATTTCTGGTGGGGTTACCCCTTCCAGCACATTGCCGTGGTGGTGCAAGTCAGCGCCATACCAGTGGTTACGGTTCGGGAAAGTCACCTGAGGCACTTTCACCACTTGTTGATTGGTTTTGCCCGACTCGAGCGTCACATCCAAGGTTTGTGATTCTGCAGTAAAGCCCGCACCCGCGTTAATGCCCAGCTTGTATTCACCCGGTGCCAGTTTTAGCTCGGCATGGCCGGCTGGCAGCAAGTCAGTGAAGAAGGTGCGTTTACCCAAGAACTCAACCGGTGGCGCTTGGCCTTCGATAATGGTGACACGCGCGTCTTTGGCGACACCAGAGGCGGCCTCTTCCACGTTAAGTGCAAGCGTTGCAGGGCTTTTCAGCGATGTGAAGTCCAGTGTCTGCTCACTGTCAGCACTCACGGTAATAGATTGCGGCTGGCTATTCGCATGCCCGGTTGCCGTACCATACACTTGGTACTTACCTTCCGGCAATGCCATGTCGTACTGGCCATCTTTAGCAAGCGTCCACGCGTAAGGGTGGCCGTCTTTTTCAATCATCACAATCGCATCGTCCGGCACGTTACCGTTGTCGGCACGAAGTTGACCGGTAATGGTGCCCGTTGCTTCGCCATGACGCTCAGCTTCCGCTTTGACAATCGGTGCCATATCGCCGTTAGGAACAACCTGCAGCTTTGAGTCAAAGGTACGGGTCTCACCGGCTTTCAGCGTGTGGCCCAAATACATATCGCGGCCATTGTATTTGATGCGATCAAAATAAGGCGCATGCAGTGCGAAGGCCCAATCACGATCATAGGCGACCATGCGATCGGCAAGGGCATTATCGGCCATCGCTTCTTCATTGCCTTCAAGGCCCGGCACCGCGAACTGATAACCCGTATCCGGCCAGATTGTGTGGCCTGATTCCAGCTCAAGATCGTCTTCGCCTTGGTTGGTCATTACGGTTTTCAGCCCAATCGAATCAGAGCCGGCTTCCAAGGTATACCAAGTGGTAATGTCGACCTTGTCGAAGTTACGGCTCACTTTGATCACCGCTTTTTCATCGCTGTCTTCAACAATATCAATCGACTTGCGATCGTTCGGCCAGGCCGACCAGCTATTAGGGATGAAATCTGCAAAAGCGACTCGGTCTAGATCAATTTTGCCATTTTTCACCGCCGCAAGATCCACCAAGGTGCCACGTGGCACACCCCACGGTGGCGCAGACTCAACCGCCAATGCGAACGCGACATGCTCGTTCTTCACCGTGATGTCTTGCGCGTGGGTTGCCTCGCCATCGGGGATCGCAGTCTTGCCTTGAGTAATACTGACGTCGGCGTGCGCTGAGGCACCCAGCAACAGGCCAGAGACTAAGGTTGCCACTGCGCTTTTTGAGAATTTATGCATGAAGGCACTTCCTTTTTTTCATGGTTTGTTATGTGAATTTTCGATGACATTGTGCGTTAAGTTAATTACACGTTCAAATAAAAAACATCAAAAGAAGCCTACAAAACCACATGAATAATACGTCCACTAACAAATATAAAAACAACAAACCATTGTTTTAAATGAAATTATTGTCGAAGCCAGCTATTCAAATGATCGTTTGAAAAATATTTAGACCCCAAATAGATTGACCCCTAACGAGACGCACGATGCGCAATCTTTAACCAACAAATTGGTAACAACTGTCACTCGACGCGCAGAAATATGGACGCACCTCTCGCTCACTCTCCTATAATACTCGAGGCATCACATTGAGTATAAATTCACAATAATAGATTAAAAATTCAATAGAATCACTCGTCATACTTTTGACGACAATCGACGCACAATAGAAAGCCAAGCATCAACTTGGCTATAGGGAGAAGATGGGGAGGAGACAGAGGCCGCTGACTCACATGAGGAGGATTCGCTGAGTACTAGTGTTTTTGTCGCTGCGCTAGCATCGGCATTAAGTGGCGATCGCCTGTAGCTAATAGCGCTTGGCCGAAGCTTTCACGCCATTGCGGCCAAACACGGTATACATAAGGGTCTTGTACTTCACCAGGATTGAAGCCCCCGACAAAGGCATCACACATGGCTTTTAGCGCTTTGTCTTGGCCGGTATCACTGTTATCAAAGCCTTTTTTGCCATCTCGGGCTTTTATCCCCGCTCCGACTGAGCTTGGCAGATAGGTAAGCGGCTGATTTAGGCCGTTTTGATAGTCTTCAACCAAGGCTTGTAAGTGTGCAAGCGCGTCATCTTTACTGAGTGGCGAAAACTCGATGGTTTCTTTCACCCCCACCAACGTACTCGGTACGGCTTCGCCCATCGCGCATTGGCATAAATGATCAATCCATACCGCAAGCTGATGACGCACGGTCAGATCGCCGCAATGAAAGCGGACTAAGCTGTCTTGATAACGCCGATTGAGCCAGCCTTGCAGCTGCACCTCGCCCAACGCAGTAGGGAGGGTCAGATTAAGTTCAAGATCGGGGCGCGGCGCGGCGAGCAAAGGCGTTAAGCGTTGGTACATGTTACGGATCACCGTAACTTGCGTATCCAAGGTCAATTCGCCAAAGTACGCCAAGGGTAATTTGCCCTGCCCACGCTGTCGGGCCATAAAGTCCTGCACACTTTGGGGGCTGTCATCGGTTTCAATAAAGTGCGCTAACAGCTGATCGCGCAGCTGAAAGCGGTGCAAGGTATCTAAACTAAAGGGTTCGAATTCTTCTAACGGCGCTTCTAACTGCTCAAAGAAGACTTTCAAGCGGCGTTGGAAAAAGTAGCGCACGGGCAGCCGCCAAAAGCGCTGCAATTCAGCAAACTCAATCACAGGATCCTGGTGGCTGTCCGGATCAGGGCTTAACGCATCGCCAATAAATGCCGGCAGTTGCGTCCCTTGTCCTTGGGCGGCCGGTAGCCACTCTTGCGCATAACTGCCACCGTGAGCAAACGCCTCAGGGCTAAAGGGGGTCAGGGGGTGAGTCTGGATAAGCGTCTCTTCCAGCCGCTGACGTGACTGGCGTTCGGGTAAGTCGCGGTCACCAGCCAAACAGTAGCCTTGGGTGCAATACTCAAGCAGCTCGGTGACCAGCACCGATGGGACTTTTAAGCTGTTGTCTTGCACTGAGCGACCGACATAACTGATATACAAACGCTGCTGTGCTGACTGCAGCGCTTCTAAAAATAGGTATCGATCATCGTCGCGGCGCGAGCGATCCCCTGCCCGGGTGCGGCCCACCATCAGATCAAAACCGACGCTAGGCACAGTGCGCGGGTACACGCCATCATTCATTCCTAGCAGGCACACCACATCAAAGGGAATGGAGCGCATCGGCATCAAGGTACAAAAGTTAACCTGCCCGGCTAAAAAGCGCTGGCTGACTCGCTCGTTATTGAGGCGACCATTAAAGTAATCGCGCACCACGGGCAAGGTTAGCGTATGGGTAAAGGCGGCATCGCTAAGCTGTGTCAGCCAACTGTCTAACTGGGTACGGATTAATTTGACTGCTAACTCTTCATCCCCTTCAATGGCGAAACAGTCATCCAGCATTTGGGTCAACCGCGCCACCCACGTCTTGCCATCGCATTCAATCGCCAGTTGCTGCTGGTAGTGAATTAAGGTGTCGATAAACAGCCCTAAACGCCCCGCCAGCTCCGCATTAAGCCCTTGGACTTCATCATAAGGCACGGTGTCTGCAAACAGCCCTGCCTCACTCGGCATCGCGTAGCCGAGTAACATACGTTTCAAGCCGAATAGCCAGGTATTCTGATACTGTTCGGGCAAGGCAAATTGACTCGCGGTGTGGGTATCAAGCCCCCAGCGAATACCGGTCTCTTCCACCCACTGTTTAATCTGATCAAACTGTTGGCTGTCGATGGCAAAACGGCGCGAGACCGCCGGCACCTCAAGAATTTCCAACAGCTCCGCTGCACTGCATCGACTATCAGGCAGAGTGAGTAAGCGTAAAAATGCCGCCAACACCGGGCTTTCTTGATCGGCGCTGCGATCTGAGATGGAAAACGGAATAAAACGCTCGCGAGGCGCATTACCAAACACCGCTTGAATGGCGGGGCTGTAGGCATTGATATCCGCCACCATCACAATCACATCGCGGGGGCTCAGTGAGGGGTTAGCCTCAAACATCGCGAGCAGCTGATCGTGCAGCACCTCGACTTCGCGCATCGGGCTGTGACAGGCATGGATAGCGATGGAAGCATCATCTGGCTCGATTTCTGTTTTCGCCGCACTGGTCTCGGTTTGCTTGGGATCACCCGGCTCATTCAAATCCAAAATATCGGCTTGGAGATGATGCAGCAGGTGATCGCGATTAATAGGTACAAAGCCGCTATCAATCTCATTACAGGCCATTTCCGAGAGTAGCAGTAAGTTATCGCGCCCCAGTTTTCCCATCGACGCCAGCAAGCTGTTACCTACTTCACCGTACTCGGGCTCATCAAGCCCCAGAGCCAATTGGCTGTCGGCGGGGATGTCTTCAATTCGGCTGATTTTATCGCGGTCCAATGCGGCACGTTTAGCCAGATAGCGCTTGTCGCGAATATCGCCCCAATAATAACGGCATGGATTGGTGAACATAAAATGCACCTCCACATGCTCACCTAGGGCGTGCAACGCATCCAGATAGCGTGGTGGAAGCGCCGAGATACCAAACACAAAGACCCGCTCAATATCAGCCAGCCCCTCAGGTTTGTGCTGATGGCTGGTTAAGGTGTCGATAAACTCTTGATACAAGTTGGCGCGATGGTAAGGCGATTGGCCCAACGCCAAGGTGTGATCGTATAAGCGACGCCACAGTTTTTGCTGCCAAGGCTGCACATCGTCAAGCTCGGGCACCGGTTGCTCTTGCTCCCACGCCAGCACCCACTCGGGGCGATAGACCAAATACTGGTCGAAAATATCGGCCACTTTTTCGGCCAGCTGATAAGCACGCTGCTGATCCTGACTACTTTCCAAATACGCGGCTAAATCAGCGAACTCAGGGGCATCCAGGCAGCTGGGCAGAATATCCATTAGCTTCCATGTCATCGCCTCTTTGTTGAAATCACTGCGCTCAGGCACGCCATCCAACACCCGCACAAACAACTGCCAGATAAAGGTGGCGGGAAGTGGGAATTCGACGTTAGCGACAATCTGCTGCTCGTGGGCGAGTGCCATTTTTAACCACTGCGCCATGCCGGGGCTTTGCACCAGAATAAGTTCTTTTTGAAAAGGGTCAGACAGCGGTCGCTGTTGGATCAGAGAGACCAACAGCGATTTCAACAGATCGAGCTGATTAGAGTGATAAACAGTAAACACAAGGCGCTCACATGGGAAAGATAACTGGCATCGATTGTGGCCGATTGCCGTGATAAGCGCAAACCGCCACCGACACACCGCGACCTCGCACACGACTTGCTAAGCGTGTGATAGCACAGCAAATCGCTGAGCGATTAAACCCGATTGTCACCCACACTGAAGGCGATCAGCTGGCTGATATGGTTCAGTGAACGGCCCGACTCTTGCTGCCACTGATTAAATGCCTGTTGCGCCGCTTGCATCGCCCGCTTGGTCTCTCGGCCGCTATCAACGATTTTGGTCGCGCGCAGGTAGTGCTCGATATCGCGGGTGAACAAAAAGGTGTCCTTGCCCATTCGGCGCAACGTATAGGCACCGGTATTACCGCCTAAACGCTTACCATGCTTTTTTAAATACTGCCATAAACCGACAATATCTTCGCTGGGCCAATCGGCGACAAACTGGCTAAAACTGCCGTTCGATTGCTGCACGCGGTGGATCATTTCCGCGTTGTGCGGAATCGTCATCACCTTGGTAAGGTGACGAATAATCGCTGGGTTGGTGGCTTTTTCTTCCCACATTTCCGGCGGCATCAGCAGCATTTTCTCAATATCAAAGCCCCAGAACACCTCTTCAAATCCGGGCCACTTTTTACGGACCACCTGCCAACTAATGCCCGATTGAAACACCTTCTGACTAAACGCCGCTAACCAGCGATCATCCGGTATCTCACACAAGGCATCATGTTCAAGCGGTGCCACCAGCATATGCTCTAACGCACGTTGACCGCCTTTACGCTCAGCGGCACGTTGATAAATGGTGCTAAATTTTTCTCTCATGTCACAATCATGGCAGGGTCAGTGGACAATGGCCCTTATCCTACTGTATAAAAAGACAGTGAATCAACGAAGAGAGGGTAATTATGGCCGTTATCGTCAAGTACGTGGTCGAACGCGAGGGAGAAGAAAAGATGACATTTACCTCCAAAGCCGAAGCCGACGCCTACGACAAAATGTTAGATATGGCGGATGCCATGTTCGATCTGATTGGAGAGAGCGAACTGGTAGACGACGAAGAAAAGCGTGAAGCCTTGTCGCTATACCTTGCTCAACACAAAGACTCCGTCCTCGAAGCACTCGGTGCCAAACGCAAGGCGGCTAAGAAAAAGCCCGCTAAAAGCGAGACCAAAGCGGACACCAATAGTGACGACAAAGACGCCAACGCGGCCTAATGTTGTGATTGCTGACCCTTTTAACATCCGCGAAAGGCAAGCCTATTTGGCTTGCTTTTTTATGCCTGTCTTCTGATGCCTATGCATCAATGTGAATCGGTGCGCTGACCTGTAAGCATTTTTTCTTTCACCCGCCGTTAAGCGCTTCCAACCACCGCCGCTTGTCTTTAAGATGAAGTGTTTGATGTTTTAAGCCCAACGACACAAGGAGATCTCCCCCAATGGCAAGCTTTGCTCTGGCACTTGGTACCGCCACTCAAAACCAGGACGGTAAAATCATTGAAGCCTATTTCCCGGCGCCCCTGCTTAACCCGAGCGATGATCTGGTGAGTGCCTTAAGTGCGCTAACCGATTATAGCGCCGGTAATCAGGTACTAGCGATTGCACCAGAAACCTGCGCTGCAATCAGTGAAGCCTTCGCCGCCGCTGGCGCGCAAGAGGCAGCTAACTTTGCCAGCAAGGCTCAACAAACCACACAGCCGCTGGTGCTGGTGATCCTCGAAAATGACAGCAAGCCTGCATCGGTTGCAGAAGGCTTCCTCAAGCTACAACTGATCTCGCACCGCTTAGTGAAACCACATGGTGTGGTGCTAGAAGGGCTCTTTGGCCTGCTGCACAACATTGCTTGGACCAACCAAGGCCCGATCGACTTGCCAGAGTTGCCTGAGCGTCAGATGGAAGCGCGTTTGAAAGGCGAAACGCTGACCGTTGAGTGCGTGGATAAATTCCCGAAAATGACCGATTACGTGGTGCCCGCTGGTGTGCGTATTGCCGATACCGCCCGCGTTCGCTTGGGCGCGCATGTCGGTGAAGGCACCACAGTGATGCACGAAGGCTTTATCAACTTTAACGCTGGCACCGAAGGCAAGAGCATGATTGAAGGTCGAATCTCTGCTGGTGTGATGGTCGGTCAAGGCAGCGACATCGGCGGCGGTGCATCGATTATGGGTACGTTAAGTGGCGGCGGCCAGATTGTCGTTTCGATTGGCGAGAATTCACTATTAGGTGCCAACGCGGGTCTTGGCTTCCCACTCGGCGATCGTTGCACCATCGAGTCAGGGCTGTATGTCACCGCTGGCACCAAAGTGACTATGCTCGACGCCGACGGCAACGCCGTAGAAAGCATCAAAGCGCGTGATTTGGCGGGCAAAGCCGATCTGCTGTTCCGTCGTAACTCTAAAACAGGTGCGGTTGAGTGTTTAACCAACAAAAGTGCGGTTGAGCTCAACCACGATCTACACGCTAATAACTAATCAAGCGCTCTTTGAGTTCTTGTCAAAGGCGGCCCACTTGGTCGCCTTTTTTATACCCACGTTGCTTTAAACTCTATCGCAGCACCGCAAGCGCCAAAAAGCACCAGCAGATTTGTGGCACATTTTTAACCACAGGTAAAAGGTAGGGAAATACATAGGCGCGACGCGCCCCTGACCGGCGGGTGAATTAGCATTCGTTATCTCTCCCAACGTAGCATTTTTGGCATTGAGTTCAAGGCTTTTACGGCCTTTTCGGTATCAGGATTCGCGAGTGCTCACAGATCCTCCTATCAACATCTTTCCCCCCTTTAAACATGAGCTAAGTCACGTTATCAATACTGAAAAGCGGTAATCTGAAGATGAACCTAATACAGGGGAACAAAGAGGAAAGAGTATGAGAGTGGAAATTGCAGGCAAAAACATCGAAATCACTCCCGCCATCCGTGAGCGCATCGAAAGCCGCTTTGAAAAGCTGGCCAAGTGGCAGGTGGCACTCATCAATCCTCATGCTGTGATCAGTAAGGAGCCAAACCACCAGTTCAAAGTGGAAGCCAAAGCTGGGCTACCAGGTTCAACACTGGTTGCCTCTGCCGAAAGCGACGACATGTACAAAGCGATTAACGAGGTGGGCCAAAAACTCGAGAAGCAACTGAATAAGGTTCAACACAAAGGCGAAGCGCGCCGTAACGATAAATCAGCCGCGACGGTTGCGATGGAAGAAAATCCAGCCGATGAGGAAATCTAACCCTCAGCGCACCCCCTAAATCGCTAAACATGTTAGCCCCGCCCTCGCGGGGCTTTTTGATCCTTGACACGCCTGCCTGCGCCCCATATGGTTAATCCATACGCAAACATAACAACACAACGCCCAATGCTGATTCTCGCTTGTTTCTTTCGCTTCTTTTTTATCTCGCTAACGCGGGAGGAAGCGTGCTAAGCCCAATCAGCCTGGCGCACTAACCTCCCAACCGGGAGGTTTTTTTGTATTAGAACAAGGATAATGTATGCCAGACACACCACGCCCACTGGATGAGATACGCACGCGAATAAGCCAGCTTGATCAAGAGCTGCTGACGCTATTGGCCGAGCGCCGTCGCTTAAGCCTAGATGTCGCCAAAAACAAAGTCGCCGTGCAAAAACCGATTCGCGATCAAGCCCGTGAACAAGCCTTATTAGAAAAACTGGTGACCAAAGCGCAAGATCACCAGTTAGATGCCCACTATGTACTGAGTCTGTTTCACACCATTATCGAAGACTCGGTGCTGATTCAGCAGCGCTACCTGCAAAACCTGGCCAACCCAGACAATCAACGTCCAGTGGCACGGGTTTCTTTCTTAGGTAACCAAGGCTCATACTCCTATCTCGCCGCGCGCCAGTACTTTAGCCGCAAGCAAACCGAACTGGTGGAGATGGCCTGTGACAGCTTTAAAAAGGTGGTAGAAACGGTAGAAACTGGCCATGCCGATTACGGTATCTTACCGGTAGAAAACACCAGCTCTGGCTCAATCAATGAAGTGTACGATCAGCTGCAGCACACGCGTTTATCGATTGTCGGTGAGCTTACGCTGCCTATCGACCACTGCCTACTGACTGTCGGCGACCAAGACCCAAGCCAAATTGATACCTTGTATGCCCACCCGCAGCCGCACCAGCAATGCAGCGAATACATAGATACCTTGGGTAACGTGAAGAAAATCTACTGCTCCAGCACCGCTGAGGCCATGCAACAAGTGGCGGATTTAAACCAACCCAATGTGGCCGCGATTGGCCATGCGGCCAGTGGTGAGTTTTACGGTTTAACCGCGATTAAGAGCGA
This sequence comes from Salinivibrio sp. HTSP, assembly GCF_003390965.1. Lineage (NCBI taxonomy): Bacteria > Pseudomonadati > Pseudomonadota > Gammaproteobacteria > Vibrionales > Vibrionaceae > Salinivibrio > Salinivibrio sp. HTSP. Next base: position 28,536 of record NZ_PXUD01000029.1, on the reverse strand, counting down.
GATAGCCAACCAACAGCAAAATCACACCCGCTTTATTGTGGTGGCCCGCAAGCCGGTTAAAGTGTCGTCACTGACCCCTGCCAAAACCACGTTTATTATGTCGACCTCACAACAAGCCGGGTCCTTGGTGGAGTGTTTAATGGTACTGCGCGAGCGTGGCATCAATATGACCAAGCTCGAATCCCGCCCCGTGCTCGGCAACCCCTGGGAAGAGATGTTTTACGTCGATGTTGAAGCCAATATGGCTAGTGACGTAATGCAAAGCGCATTAGACGAGCTCACTACCCTGACCCGTTATCTAAAAGTGCTCGGCTGCTACCCGTCAGAGACCATTTCCCCCACCGAGGTATCGCTGCCGGACAGCCACGAGTAACCGCCAGTGACCATTAACGTCAAAAGCCCACGATGTGGGCTTTTGTCAATGCCAAGTGGGATAGTGTACATAAGTCAGGTCGAGGTGCGGTGGGTCGCATCGTTGGCTTGTCGCAACAGGCCTTGGCTTTCTTGTAAAAAACGTGGGGCATAGTCGCCAAACCAGTTTTCGACTTGGGCAAACGCATCAACAAAGGTGGCTTTGTCGTGTTGTTCAAGCAAGTCAATCGCTTCGCCAAAGCGCTGGTAAAAGCGCTTGATCATCGCCAGGTTTTGCGGCGAGGACATAATAATATCCGCATACAAGCCAGCGTCTTGGGCGAACAGACGCCCCACCATCGCAAGCTCTAAGCGATAAATCGGTGAGCTTAGCGCGGTAAGCTGATCGAGGTTGGGATTTTCTTCTGCCAAATGGACCCCGTAAACAAATGACGTAAAGTGACGTAGCGCTTGGATCAGCGTCATGCCTTCATCATGCTCAATGGCACTGATCCGGTTTAACCCGGCGCCCCAGATACGAAATTGCTCGAGCAGCCATTGGTATGCCTCAGGGTGGCGGCCGTCGCAATAAACAATCACCTGCTTGGCAAGGCTGGCCACATCTGGACCAAACATCGGATGCAGCCCGACCACGGGCCCTGAATGCGCGGCTAACATCGCTTGTAGCGGACCTGATTTAACAGAGGTGAGATCCACTAATAAGCAATCGTCTGGTAGTTGGGTCAGTTTATTAATAACAGTTTCTGTGACGTCAATGGGTACCGACACCACCACCATTCCTGCATTGGCCAGTAGGGCGTCGGCATGCCCCCAATCATCTTTATCCAGCACCGTGACTTGATAGCCAGAAAGCGCAAACAAGCGCGCAAACAAACCACCTAGCTGCCCTTTACCGCCGATGACGACGATCTGGCGTAAATCCGGGTTTAGACACTTAAAGCCAGAGTCGTTTTCACTGCTGTACGACTCGCGCATGGTGCGACGCAGCACATCTTCAATTAAGTCCGGTGGCACGCCTTGCGACTCGGCTTCTTGACGACGCGACGCGAGCATCGCCGCCTCACGGTCCGGTGCATAAATGGGCAAGCCATGCTGGCTTTTTACCTCTCCCACTTCTGCGACCAGCTCTAAACGGCGCGCGAGCAGGCTCACCATTTGTTTATCGACATCGTCTATTTGATCGCGCAGTCGGCTTAGTTCTGCCACCATGATTTAGCCCTGTTGAATACGTTGTTTAAGAGAGGTTGCCAGCTCTTGGTGGGCATGACGGAGCAATTGTTCGGTAGACGCCCAATCAATGCAAGCATCGGTGATCGACACCCCGTATGCCATCTCATCTTTCGGTAGTTCCGCTGATTGGTTGCCAGCGTTGAGGTGACTTTCAATCATCAAGCCAATCACAGAGCGGTTACCTTGTTTGATTTGATGGATCACATCTTCCGCCACCAGCGGTTGGCGACGGTAATCTTTGCGTGAATTCGCGTGGCTGCAGTCCACCATCAGGGACGGGTTCAGTCCCGCGGCCTCCATTTGCTGCTCACATTCGGCGACGGAGACTGAGTCGTAGTTAGTTTGCTTACCGCCGCGCAGGATCACATGGCCGTTCGGGTTACCTTGGGTATTCAATAACGCCACTTGTCCGGCTTGGTTGATCCCCATAAACCGGTGCCCGGACGCAGCGGCTTTCATCGCATTGGTAGCGGTGGCCAGATTGCCATCCGTGCCATTTTTAAAGCCAATCGGCATCGATAGGCCACTGGCCATTTCACGATGGGTTTGCGACTCGGTGGTACGCGCACCAATCGCCGCCCAGCTAAACAGATCGCCAATGTATTGTGGGCTGATAGGATCCAACGCTTCAGTGGCCAGCGGGATCCCCATTTGCGCTAAATCCGTGAGCAAACCACGCGCTTGCTTTAAGCCAGACTCCACGTCAAAGCTGCCATCCAGATGCGGATCGTTGATTAAGCCTTTCCAGCCAGTGGTGGTGCGTGGTTTTTCAAAGTAAACCCGCATTACAATAAACAAATGACCACTCAGCTCATCCGACAAGGCTTTCAGACGACGCGCGTAATCTTTGGCCGCCTCTACATCATGAATGGAGCAAGGGCCACACACCACGAGTAAGCGGTGATCGCGTTTGTGAATAATATCCGCCACGGTTTGTCGCGCTTGGCTGATCGCCGCACGAGTACTTTTTTCAATCGGGAACTGGGCACGGAGCTGCTCTGGTGTGAGAAGCACCTGCTCGTCACGAATGTGGATATTGGTTACCGAGTCTTGCTGCATAGCCTTGCCTTGAGTTGTTCATTAGGTTTTACACGACAATACCAGGCTCTATTCTAAAAGCAATAGTTAGTGTATCATTTAATTTACTTAGTAAATTTAAGTTTACACTCGAATTTAAGATAGAGTCTTAAACCGTCAATCGTTACTATAACCTATCCGTCATTTTTGTGTGGGTGGTTATGGCCCTGGTTCTTTCCCTCTTGCAGCAAATGAGCGTTTATCTAGTGATCGCCTATTTGCTGAGTAAAACGCCGGCGTTTATGCCACTACTGAGTATCTCAGGGCGGCTGTCGCATAAAGTCGTTTGTTATTTCCTCTTCTCAGGCTTTTGTATTCTCGGCACCTACTTTGGTTTAAGTATCCAAGATGCGATTGCCAATACTCGCGCAATTGGCGCGGTGATGGGGGGATTACTGGGCGGGCCGGTCGTGGGTTTTTTGGTAGGGCTAACCGGTGGCTTGCATCGATATAGCTTAGGCGGTTTTACCGATCTCGCTTGCGCCATTTCTACCACTGCCGAAGGTTTGATTGGTGGCTTAATGCACCGCTACTTAGTGTCCCGCAACCAAACCAGCCGTTTGTTTTCTCCTACCGTGGTGTTGGGGGTGACCTTTGTCGCCGAGCTGGTGCAAATGGCCATCATTCTCGCGGTGGCTGAGCCCTTTAGCCGCGCGTATGAGCTGGTTAGTGCGATTGCGGCGCCCATGGTGATCGCTAACTCAGTCGGCGCCGCGATGTTTATGAGCATTATTGTCGACCGAAAAACCCTGTTCGAGCGCTATTCAGCGGCGTTTTCCAGTAAGGCGCTAAAAATTGCTGAACGTTCGGTCGGTATTTTAAGTAGCGGCTTTAATCAGCAAAGCAGTGAACAGGTCGCCGCTATTATTCAGCAAGAGACCGGTGTCGGCGCCGTCGCAATTACCGATCGAGAAAAAATCCTCGCCTTTACTGGTATTGGCGATGATCATCACCTGCCAGGAACACCCATTGCCTCAGATTACACCCGTCGCGCGATTGCCGATGATCAATTAATTTATATTGATGGTGCCGACACGCCCTACTGCTGTTCATTGTCGCCTTATTGTAAGCTCGGCTCCGTCTTGGTGATCCCGCTACGCGGGGGCGATGGTTACGTGCTGGGCACGGTGAAACTCTATGAGCCGAAACGTAAGCTCTTCTCAGCAATCAATGTCACCATGGGTGAGGGGATCGCACGATTACTCTCTAACCAGATTTTGACGGGCCGTTATCAGCGTCAACAAAGCTTGCTCACCCAAGCTGAGTTAAACTTATTACGCGCCCAAGTGAATCCGCACTTTTTGTTCAATGCCTTAAATACCATTAGTGCAGTGATCAAACGTGAGCCGGAACGTGCTCGCCAGTTAATCCAGCACTTATCCACCTTCTTTCGCAGTAACCTCAAGCAAAATCGTGAGACGGTGTCGCTTGAGCAAGAGTTGAATCATCTTGACGCGTATTTAGAACTCGAACATGCCCGCTTTGCCGATCGTATGAGTGTAGAGAAGCAGATTGATCCGGCTATCTTGCACGCGGTGATCCCAAGTTTTACCTTACAACCTTTGGTTGAGAACTCGGTGAAACATGGGATCAGCCAATTGATGGCAGACGGTAAAATTGTGATCCGTGGCTGGCAAGAAGGCGAATGTCTGTATTTACAAGTGGAAGACAATGCTGGGCTTTATCAACCAGCGGCACAGCACTCAGGGCTCGGGATGCGGATCGTCGATAAACGCGTACGCGGTCTGTTTGGTGGCCAATATGCGCTAAAAATGACCTGTCAGCCCGATGTGTGGACGCGGGCAACCGTTACCCTCCCCTTAACTAATCAAACGCCCAACAAGGAGAGACAGGCATGATAAAGGCACTGATTGTTGATGATGAGCTACACGCTCGAGAAGCCTTGGAAGATGAGCTACTCGCGCTTGGCGGCGTTGAGGTGGTTGGACAGTGCAACAATGCTATCGACGCACTAAAAACCATCAACCAAAGCCGCCCCGATGTGGTGTTTTTAGATATTCAGATGCCACGCGTGACCGGATTAGAACTTCTCGCGATGCTCGACCCCGACACCATGCCTAAAGTGGTCTTTGTCACTGCCTATGATGAATATGCGGTGCAAGCGTTCGAGGAGAATGCGTTCGACTATTTGCTCAAACCCGTTGAGACTGAGAGGTTGAAAAAATCACTGGAAAAGCTCACACGCGAGCTGAGCCAGAAACACGACTACCAAGCGATCACGCCCACGTTGGATTTACTCCCTTGCGCCGGACATAACCGGATTACTCTGATCCCGCACCAGGAGGTCGAGGTGGCGCGTACTGCCTTAAGTGGCGTCGCACTGCTCACCGCAAAAGGCGAGTCTACCACGCACCTATCACTCAAGGTTTTGGAAGACAAAACACCACTGATACGCTGCCATCGGCAATACTTGGTACACCCTGCTGCTATCCGCGAAATCCAGCTGCTCGACAATGGCCTTGCCGAAGTGATCACTCAATCTGCGTATGTGGTGCCTGTCAGCCGCCGTTATCTCAAATCATTAAAAGATAAGCTCGGGCTATGCCAGTAACCCCCGCGCTTACCGGGCGCTAGTAAAAAAGCCCATTGGCTTGGTTTTGAAAGTCGTTATAGCCGCGCTGCCATTCCATTCTAAAGCGCTGAGAGCCAGGACGACTTTCACACACACCCATATAGGGGTTGCCATCCAACCCTAATTGGTAAGCATGGGTAGGATCGCAGTAGGCATCTATACCCTGAATATAGCCTTGTTCATAATCGAGATAATTGGCGTTCATGGGCTCACCGGCTTGACTGGCGAGAGTCTGCAAATCTTTCAGTGAGCGCTGAGGCAGCCCCCGCTGTCCATCTTGCTCGCCAAGTCCATACCAGTTCTGCTCATCGACCAAGCCTTGGGTGGTCGATGCAGCGCATCCGACCAACAATGCGACAACCCATAATGAAAAAAATGTTTTTATCATGCTTACCCCTCACCCTACGTAAAAAAGCCCCAGCAAAAGCTGAGGCTTAGATCTTAGCGTATTTGCGCAGATATTGCCGTAAGACCAATCATTTAGATAACAATCAATCGACGCTAGCCAAGGCGGCAGACCCTGATGGCGTGGCAATCACTTCTCATCCGCGATCAGTTGTGGATTAGGCTTATACCCCACAAAGAAAGCAATCGTGGCAGCGATTGTTGCCCCCACACCGATGATGGTGGCGATATTCATCGGCAGGCTAAACCCGATTTCAGCATTGGCCAAGTACGTAACGGTCACGGCAGTCATAAACATTGCCGGAATGGTGCATACCCAGTGCAACTTATCACGTTTAATCAGATAAGCTGCCGCGGCCCATAGCATGATCATCGCGGTAGTTTGGTTCGCCCAGCCGAAGTAACGCCAAATCACGCCAAACTCCGCTTTGGTGATCAAAAAACCGACCACAAACATGGGGACCGCAATCATCAAGCGCTTCACCATCGGTTTTTGCTGAATTTTCAGAAAGTCGGCGATAATCAGACGCGCAGAGCGGAAAGCGGTGTCACCTGAGGTAATCGGCAGCACAATCACCCCCAAGACCGCCATAATGCCTCCGACGGTGCCAAGTAGTGAGGTGGAAACCTCATGCACCACCGCAGCCGGACCACCGTTGGCCAGCGTTTGATTAAGCGCCTCACTGGATTCATAGAAGCTCAAGCCCAGGCTGCACCAGATAAGCGCAATCACACCTTCACCGATCATCGCGCCATAAAAGATAAAACGCCCTGACTTCTCGTTTTGCATGCAGCGCGCCATCAATGGCGACTGAGTGGCGTGGAAGCCGGATACTGCTCCACAAGCGATAGTAATAAACAGCAATGGCCACAGTGGTAGGTCGGTTGGGTGGAAGTTAGTCGCAAAGTCTAGCCCTTGGCTGTAGAAGCTGTGATCGCTCACAGCCAAGCCGATAATCAAGCCGACCGACATAAAGACAAGCAAGGCACCAAACACGGGATAAAAACGGCCGATGATTTTATCAATGGGTACCACTGTCGCCAGCACATAATAGGCAAAGATAATCCCCACCCACATCGCCACGCTCATTTCTGACAGGCTACCCAACAACTTGGCGGGACCGAGCACAAATACCACGCCGACCAACATCAAGAGCAACACTGCAAAGAAGTTCATAAAATGTTTAGCGAAGTTACCCAGATGCTCACCGACTACAGAAGGCACGGAGGCCCCATTGGCGCGAACACTCAACATGCCCGAGAAGTAGTCATGCACGGCCCCCGCAAAAATGCAGCCAAATACAATCCATAACATGGCCACAGGACCGTACAAGGCACCGAGAATCGGGCCGAAGATGGGGCCTAATCCAGCAATATTTAAAAGCTGAATCAGGTAAATTTTTTTGTCCGACAGCGGCACATAATCCACGCCGTCGCTCATGCTCATGGCCGGTGTCGCTTTTTGCGGCTTAGGCCCAAAAATTTTGGTAATAAAGGTGCCGTAAGTGAAGTAGCCCACAATCAAGGTCACCACGCATAATAAAAACCAGGACATCACTGTTCTCCATGTCGTTAGCGGCTAAGCTGCCAGCCTTTTAGTAGGGTACAGATGCCATTTTGCCGACATAGCCGCCACATTCATCTGCTTTGTCAGTGAGTGGTCGCATGGCCGAGTAAACGGTTGTAAGCACGGTTGAGCGGTTGAGCGGTTGAGGACATTAAAAAAGCCCGTCCAAGTGGACGGGCTTTTTGAGCAATAAACGCCGAGGGCGATTACTTCTTGTTAAGACGCTCTTTGATTCGAGCTGACTTACCAGAACGCTCACGCAGGTAGTACAGTTTGGCACGACGTACTGCACCGCGACGTTTAACAGTAATGCTGTCGATAACTGGCGAATGGATTTGGAAAGTACGCTCTACACCTTCACCGCTTGATACTTTACGTACGGTAAATGCAGTGTGTAGACCACGGTTGCGCTTAGCGATAACCACACCTTCATATGGCTGCAGACGCTCACGGTTACCTTCTTTTACTTTAAGCTGTACCAGGACAGTGTCACCTGCTTGAAACTCAGGCAGGTCTTTTTTCATTTGCTCTTCTTCGAGCTGCTTGATGATGTTACTCATTGTTTATAACCCTAGAATAAACTGAAACTCAATTTGATTCGGCACTTGCACGGTGTTCTTTTATGAACTCGGCAAGTAGTGATTCCTGTTCGTCAGTCAGAGCTAGGTTTTCCAGGAGCTCTGGTCGTCGTAGCCAAGTGCGACCTAGCGATTGCTTTAATCGCCAGCGACGAATGTCCTTGTGATTGCCGGATTTTAGCACCTCTGGTACCCCCAACCCGTCTAACACTTCTGGACGTGTGTAGTGTGGACAGTCTAACAACCCGTTAGCAAAGGAGTCTTCCTCTGCTGACGCCATGTCGCCGAGTACACCCGGTACAAACCGAGCAACCGCGTCCACCAGCGTCATTGCGGGCAGCTCGCCCCCACTGAGCACAAAATCTCCCACTGACCATTCTTCGTCTACATGGGTTTGAATAATGCGCTCATCTACCCCTTCATACCGGCCGCAAATCAAAATAAGTTTGTCATTGCTCGCCAGTGATTCAACCCCCGCTTGGTCGAGCTTGCGCCCTTGCGGAGAGAGGTAAACCACTTTCGCTTTATCGCCTGCGGCATATTTGGCAGCGTGAATAGCATCGCGCAACGGCTCAACCATCATCAACATACCGGGGCCACCGCCGTAAGGTCGATCATCAACCGTGCGGTGCTTGTCTTGAGTGAAATCACGCGGATTCCACGTTTCGACGTTTAACAGCCCTTTTTTTACCGCTTGGCCCGTGACTCCAAAATCAGTGACCGCTCGGAACATTTCAGGAAACAGGCTAATAATGCCAACCCACATATTTCCGCTCGCTTACTGTTGGAGTTTAAAAACCAGGATCCCAGTCAACTTCGATCCGTTGAGCAGTGCGATCAATTGACTTGATAACCTGCTCTTCAAGGAACGGAATTAAGCGTTCCTTTTTGCCAAAAGCATCTTTGAGGTTGGCTTTGACGACAAGTACGTCGTTCGAGCCGGTTTCGAGCATGTCAGTCACCGTACCGAGGTGGTAGCCTTTTGCATTCACCACGTCCATGCCAAACAGCTCACGCCAATAAAACTCTTGATCTGACAAAGCAGGCAGCGACTCAGTCCCGACTGCAATCTCAGCATTGGTCAGCATCTGCGCATCTTCGCGCTGATCCAGCCCTTTGAGCTTGGCAACATACCCCTTGTTGTGGCGTTTCCAGTCTTCTAACTCAAAACGTTGCCACTCGCCACGCACCTGGATATACCAAGGTGAGTAGGCAAAAATGCTCTCAGCTTCTTCAGTGTAAGAAAAAATCTTGAGCCAGCCACGAATACCGTATGACGCGCCTAGCTTGCCAACCACGATAGTATCTTGCTCACTCATTTCTTCTTTTAACCCTGACACTGGAGACTTACGCTGCTTTCGCGGCGTCTTTGACTAGCTTAGCCACACGGTCAGAAACCGTTGCGCCTTCGCCAACCCAGTGGTTCACACGATCCAGGTCAAGGCGTAGCTTCTCTTCCTGGCCTTGAGCAACAGGGTTAAAGAAACCGATTTTCTCGATGAAGCGACCGTCGCGCGCCTGGCGGCTGTCAGCTACAACGATTTGATAAAATGGGCGTTTTTTCGCGCCATGACGTGCCAAACGAATGGTTACCATATCGTCCTCATTTGCATTACTTAATAAAATTGGCCCCGTTTCGCGTCAGCAATGCGGGGCCTCGTGCCAAAATAAAGCTCGGGAATTTTACTCTTTATTGCTGTGAATGCAACTGGTTTAGTCAAATTTCCACCAGTTGTCCCAAGCCTCACAGCGAGTTGATCTGCCTGCCAGCACTGGGCTGACAGGCAAGTCCGCTATCTGATTAGCCCATGAATCCGCCAGGCCCACCTGGACCACCACCCGGAGGCATCATGCCTTTCATTTGGCGCATCATGTTGCGCATGCCGCCTTTTTGCATCTTCTTCATCATTTTCTGCATTTGGGTAAACTGCTTAAGCAAACGGTTCACGTCCTGCACTTGCGTACCTGAACCTGCAGCAATCCGCTTTTTACGCGACCCTTTGATGATTTCTGGACGCTGGCGCTCACGCGGTGTCATTGAGTTGATGATCGCTTCCATTTGCAAGAACATTTTGTCATCAACGTTATCTTTCACGTTGTCGGGCACATTCGACATCCCAGGCAGCTTATCCATCATGCCCATCATGCCACCCATGCCCTTCATCTGCTCAAGCTGGTCGCGAAAATCGGCCAAATCGAAGCCTTTTTTCTGCTTAAACTTCTTGGCCATTTTCTCGGCTTTGTCTTGATCGACATTACGCTCGAGATCTTCGATCAGCGACAGGACATCGCCCATCCCCAAGATACGGGATGCCACCCGGTCAGGATGGAAAGGCTCCAGGGCGTCGGTTTTTTCACCCACACCCAAAAATTTGATTGGCTTACCGGTAATATGGCGCACCGATAGCGCCGCACCGCCACGGGCATCACCATCGACTTTGGTCAACACGACACCGGTCAGTGCTAAAGCGTCGTTAAACGCTTTGGCTGTGTTCGCGGCGTCTTGACCTGTCATGGCGTCAACCACGAACAAGGTCTCAACTGGGTTGACCGAACTATGAACGTCTTTGATCTCGCCCATCATGGCGTCATCAACGTGCAAGCGGCCCGCGGTATCAACAATCACCACGTCGTAGAACTTCAACTTGCCGTGATCAACCGCCGCTTTGGCAATATCAACAGGGTTTTGGTCGGCGCTCGATGGGAAGAAATCCACCCCGACTTCACCCGCCAAGGTTTCCAGCTGTTTAATCGCCGCAGGGCGATAAACGTCCGCTGACACCACCAAGACTTTCTTTTTTTCCTGCTCGGTAAGCATCTTACCCAGCTTGCCCACACTGGTGGTTTTACCCGCCCCTTGCAAGCCTGCCATCAAAATCACTGCAGGCGGCTGTGCCGCAAGATCTAATTTTTCATTGGCATCGCCCATCACCGCTTCGAGCTCGGCTTGGACAATTTTAATAAATTCCTGACCAGGGGTCAGGCTTTTAGACACTTCAATGCCAACGGCGCGTTCTTTGACGCGTTTGACAAAATCACGGACCACAGGGAGCGCGACATCGGCTTCCAGCAGCGCCATACGCACTTCGCGTAGGGTCTCTTTGATATTGTCTTCCGTTAACCGACCTCGGCCGCTCACATTTTTGAGCGTCCGGGATAAACGTTCTGATAAGTTTTCAAACATGCGTTACTCGCCCACTCGTCCTATTGGCCCATGATTTTTCATCTGGGTGCAATCGCTGTCGCGAAATTACTGAGATTATACCGCAATCCCCCCATCGCTTGCATGTATCGATAGCGACGAAGATTGAGGCAAGGTATACTCACACCTTCATTCTTATTGATTAACTGACTGATCGGTGACGATGGAAATTCTGACAGCCTTATTCGCATCAATGCTTTATCTGGCCGCCATTTTGCAGATCATCCCCGGCTTGTCCAGCAACAATCAAATTAGTGCGAAGCCGGTCTTTTTCACCGCCGTGGCTGCGCTGGCGCTGCATGCTTATTTGTTAAAAGACCTGATTTTATCCGGTTCAGGACAGAATCTTAGCATGCTCAACGTCGCCTCCTTGGTGAGTTTTATCATTGCGATGATGACCACAGGGCTAATTTTTCGATTGCGGCTGTGGTTCTTGCTGCCGGTGGTTTACGCCTTCGCTGGGCTAAACCTGGCGAGTGCGACCCTGCTGCCCGGTGCCTTTATTACCCATCTCGAATCGCACCCAGAAGTGCTGTTGCACATTTCTTTAGCGCTGTTCGCCTATTCAACCTTGATGATCGCCACGCTCTATGCGCTGCAACTGGCGTGGTTGGATTATCAACTCAAACACAAAAAACGCCAGGTCATTAATCACAATGTTCCTCCTTTAATGATGGTGGAGCGACAGCTTTTCAACATCATTTTGGTGGGGCAGGTTTTATTAACCTTCACTTTAGTGACTGGGTTTATTTTTGTCGATGATATGTTCGCGCAAGGGAAAGCGCACAAAGCCTTCCTTTCAATGGCCGCTTGGGTCGTGTATGGCGTGCTCCTTTGGGGACATTATCAATCAGGCTGGCGTGGACGCCGGGTGGTCTGGTTTAGTATTGTGGGCGCCTTTCTACTCACTTTAGCCTATTTTGGCAGCCGTTTTGTCCGTGAGATCCTGATCGCGGGGTAAGACAGTGCGCGCATATGGCAAAGGGCAAACAGCCCCATAGGCGCGTGGCAGTAGTGTACACTCGAGCGTAGGCTCTGATCTTCAAACAAACGTAAGGAACAGTTCGTTGGACGACATATCGACGGGAATTTTAATTTCCCTTTTGGTATTGCTTATCGTCATTTCCGGTTATTTTTCCGGGTCTGAGACAGGCATGATGGCCATTAACCGCTACCGGTTACGCCACCTTTCTAAATCAGGCCATAGCGGCGCTAAGCGGGTCGAAAAACTGCTCACTCGGCCAGACCGATTGATTGGTCTAATCCTGATCGGCAATAACTTGGTCAATATCCTGGCCTCGTCGATCGCCACCGTTTTAGGTTTGCGCCTGTACGGTGATGCCGGTATTGCAATCGCCACCGGGGTACTAACCATGGTGATTTTGGTCTTCGCGGAGGTGACCCCTAAAACGCTCGCCGCCCTCTACCCGGAACGGGTCTCTTTTATCAGCAGCTTTGTGCTGACCATTCTGATGAAAGTGTTCTATCCGTTGGTCAGTTTCGTGAACTTCATAACCAATGGCTTTTTACGGATGCTGGGGTTAGGCGCCAAGGCTGATGGCAAAGACAGCTTAAGTACCGAAGAACTGCGCACTATTGTTAATGAGGCCGGGAGTCTGATCCCGCGCCGCCACCAGCATATGCTATTGTCGATTCTTGAGTTAGAAGAAGTGACCGTGGATGACATTATGGTACCGCGTAATGAAATCACCGGGATTAATATCAATGATGACTGGAAGTCGATCATGCGCCAATTCACGCATGCTCCGCATGGACGGATGGTACTCTATCGCGACACCATCGACGAAGTGGTTGGCATGCTGCGCGTGCGCAAAGCGTACCGCTTAATGGTTGAGAAAAACGAGTTTAATAAAGAAACACTGCTGCGCGCCGCCGACGAAGTGTACTTTATTCCGGAAGGCACACCACTGAACGTGCAGATGTTGAAATTCCAACGCAACAAGCAACGTATTGGTTTGGTCGTTGACGAGTATGGCGACATGATCGGTTTGGTGACCTTGGAAGATATCCTTGAAGAGATCGTCGGTGAATTTACCACCTCATTGTCACCGAGCTTGGCAGAAGAAATTACGCCACTGACCGACGGTGGCTATCTGATTGAGGGCAGCGCCAATATTCGCGACTTGAATAAGAGCCTTAATTGGGCCCTACCAACCGATGGGCCGCGTACCCTCAATGGCCTTATCCTCGAGCACCTAGAAGATATTCCTAACAACCGCTTAAGTGTAGAGATTGATGGCCATCATATTGAAATTGTTGACGTTGCAGACAATATGATTAAGCAAGTTAAGGTATTACCGGCCAAGCAACCACAAGCGAGTGTAAACAGCTAGTTGAGCACCTTCGCATCAGCTATATCACGGCACTAGCACCCTGAAAAAGCCATGAGATGAACGCACAAAAAAGTGGGGCCTTCCCCACCTTTTTTGTGCTTGCCTCTTTTTAGGTCATCACCTAATCGCCCGTTACCACTGCCATCATGAAGAGCTGTTTTCCGTAGAGGTGTAATGCCGTAATGCTTCAATAAAGCTAGCCTCTTTGATGGGTTTCACAATCACATAATCGGCACCCGCTTGATAAAAGGCCTCATGAACATGACCGTACGCATCTGCCGTGCACGCATAGATGGGGACGCGGAGCCCTAACGTATGACGAATCGCTTTGGTCGCATCAATGCCGCCAAGATTCGGCATATGGTTATCCATTAATACCAGATCATAGGGCGCTTGTTGGAGACGTTCGAGAGCCTGCTCCCCATCTTTCACCCAATCAACATCAATCTGGTATTTGTTGCAAAACGCTTGAGCCACCATGGCATTGATTTTATTGTCCTCGACCAGCAACACCCGCTCAATGCCCAAAGACGCCGGATCAAAGGGATCAGCCTCGACGGCTTGTGCAGGTTTAGCGTGTGTCACGGTCACAGGCACAGTGACCATAAAGCGACTCCCTTTTTCCGGCTCACTGGTCACATCAATCTCCCCCCCCAGCAAGTCGAGTAAGCTTTTCACGATAGATAAGCCCAAGCCACTGCCTCCGTATGTCCGCGTGACGCTGGAGTCGGCTTGTACAAAAGGGTCAAACAAGGATGCTAGCGCTTGTTGATTCATACCCACGCCCGTGTCAGTGATCTCTATATGTAAGCTTGTTTGCTCACCCGACTCGACTAATTTGATGGTCATCCCCACCTTGCCGACATGGGTAAACTTCACCGCATTACTCATCAAGTTGAATAGGATTTGAGTCAGACGTGATTGATCAGAGTACACCATGGTGTCACCCGCGACGGGGGCATCAATGGTCAATGCAATCTGTTTACTCTCACAAATCGGGGTATAGATATTCTCAACGGTACGAACCATATCTTGCAGATAAAAGTCGTCGTGCTCGATGGTCATCTTTCCTTGTTCAATTTTGGAAAGGTCAAGCACATCATTTAGCACAGTTAGTAAGTGCTCACCACTTTGATAGAGACTCCCTAAAAGATCTTTTTGCTCTTTTTCTTTTGCCTTATCACTCAATATTTGGGTAATCCCTAAGATACCATTAAGCGGCGTTCGAATTTCATGACTCATCTTAGCCAAGAACTCAGACTTGGCACGGGCAGAGGCTTCTGCCGCCTCTTTAGCGCGTTGGCTTTGTTGTTCCGCCTCAATCAAAGAAGTGATTTCTTGCCCCTGCCCAATCACCGCTTTCACTTGGTTGTCGACCATTAACGGCGCCAGATTCCAACGATACACTCGACGATCAATCTCTATGTTCACCCCTTTTAAAATCGTCCCGTTTAATGCGCGTTGTAGGTGCGGGGTAATCGCATACATAAACTGGTCGTAGAGCCAACTCGAGGCATGGATTTGCTCGTCATAGTTAAGCTTTAGTTTGGCCGCGGGGTTAATCCGTGTAATGTCAAAGTGGGTGTCCCAAACGATGATGGGTGACAAGGCATAATCAAACAGGTCTTGGAGGGAGCGCTCTTTTTCATACAAGGCATCAAACGTGGACTCCAAGGTTTTACCGATATGGTTAAACTCTTCAATATCCGATCCTGCAAAGGGCAAGGTGCGCTGTCGAGAGCGCGCGCCTTGGGTATAACGCATCAACTTTTCCAGTGAATCTGCGATGCGCGTTTGCACAAATCGATTAACCCAGATCGCTGCCACGATAATCACCATCGTGGTCAGCAGCAGGTTAATCCCCATTTGCCGCTGCAATGCCACCACATTGTCATTTTGCTGTGCCGACAGCAGCGTAATTTTTGAAGGCTCACCGGCAATGCGTAACTTGGCTTGGCTGACTAAATAGTGGCGAAATGCTTGACTCTCGCCTGGCGCGGGAAGCGTGAGATCGCGGCCAATATCATCGTTGCTGCTCAGCGTCGAGGCGAGAGTGACGTTATCGGCAGACAACCACACCGCTTGCGTACCACTGGCGCGCTGCAAACTTTTGACAAACGAGAAGTTGCCATTAAGCATCACCACCACATATAAGTAGCCCCCCAGCTTGCCGCTAGATTGAAACACAATCGGTGTGCGTCGCATTAACAGGTAGCTCTGCTCCATCTCTGTGGTGATGGTGGTTAACGCCCACCGATTAATCCCCCTTAACTGGAGGCGTAGCTGCTCTAACTGCTCACGATCAATACCATGAAAGAGGCTGCTACCGTCATGCCACAGCACACGGTCGTCTTTGGCGATAAAGCGAAAATCGGGGGTATTGGCCACGTCTTGCTGTTCTTGCTCGATAAAGTAATCATCTAAGGCAGCACTGTCTTCATTCGCCACCATTGATTGCAGTGTCATACTCGCGGCATTGGTATTTTGATGAATTTGCAACGAGGTCAAGCGACTATCAAACACATTTTGCAGCAGACGAGACGTCTGCGTCAGGGTACGGGTGATTTCTTGATTAATCCCCGCCAACGTCAGCTGATAACTCTGTATATACACCCCGGCCGTCACAAAGAGGAAGAAGACCACGATCAAACGGGTCAGTAATTGAGACAGTGACAGCTTCGGCGATCCCGATATGGCCATTTTTTAGTCCGAGTATCTAAATGCTTGTTTTTTGAGCGCTTTTATTCGCTCAGGATCATCGTAGCGAGTAACCACTTCAAACCGCCCAGAATAGACCACAGGCACAGGTTGATGCTCAATATCACGCTTGATCGCCTCGGCCATGGCGACACCTGTGTCATCATTCATTCTCATCACAGTCACATCGAGTTGACCGGCGGCAATCGCGTCGAGTTCTGCCGAGCCACCGCCCCAGCCGTTGAGGCCAACCGTATCACGACCCAATTCATCTAAGGCCTGGATGGCACCAAACGCGACATCGGTTGCACACGCATAAATAAAGTCGAGCTGTGGATTATTATTTAGCATCGCTTTCGCCGCTTGGTAACCCGATTCTTGATCACCCTTGGTGTAATAAGCAGACAGCAAGCTGCTATCACCGTGCGAGCTCATGGCCTCAATAAAGGTATCTCCCCGTGCATCACTGACATAACCTTGCGAAAAATAAAGCACCGAATAGTTCACGCCTTCAGGATATCGCTCTTGGTAATAGCTTGCCAATGCACGGCTACCACGTTGGTGATCAAACCCCACATATAAGAACGGCTGATTGTCTTGCCACGCTTTTACGGGCGTGGTGATATTTTGCAAAATAAGCTTGGTTTGGTTCTGGGATAACACATGGTTAATAAATTTACGGTGGCGCACACTGTTCAAGGTAAAAATGAGATAATCGGCACCATCACGTAACGCCGCATACAACGAGGCACTTTGCTCACGAATATCAGTATTGGGGCGCGTCGTCACTTCCTGAAGCTCATATGGGATATTGAGCGCATTCAGCCGCCGCTCGAAGGCACGTACATTACGTTGCCAGTAATCGGATATTTGCTCGCCTGGCACCACCACTGAGATTTTTATCGGCTCCATGGCACCTAAAAAAGGCACGGGATCACGCTGTACGAGCGCATCCAATTCGGTGGTTAGCCTTTTTTGCTCCGGGTGCAGGGCAAGATACTCATCATAAGACCAAAAACCATTGAGTGATCCGTGGGCATTCGGCATCACCATCAGCAAGGTGAGCCCAGTTAACCAACGGCAAAAACGGATCGCGTCATTTAGATGTCTAGTGCGTAAACTCACTTTTATCCCACAGCCCTTTTGTTTCCGAATCAGTGCCAGCTTAGCGAAACCCGTGCACCGACGCAGCGAGAAAAGCGAGAAGCGTGCTTGATGAGGCAAAAAAGATGCAACAACGCCTACACTTCCCAAGCATTTATCTAGCAATCAAGACAAAAAGGGAAAAACCATCAATACCAACAAAAACGGCAGCCCAATAGGGGCTGCCGTTAGCGTTCAAAAACAGAGACGCGCTAGTCGACACGCAACGTTTGTAACATGGACTCAGGTAGGGAAAGATCATCGTTTTTGTTCACGGTCACCCCGGCATCGATGATGGCACGCGCGATATCTTTCGCCTCGTTAAGTGAGTGCATCTCATACGTCCCGCATTGATACTCGTTAAGCTCAGGGATCTTGTCTTGCGACGGAACAACCAGCACATCTTCCATCGCCAATTCCCATGCTTTCGCCACCTCAGGCTCTTGGGGCTCACCAATCAGGCTCATGTAGAAGCCTGTACGACACCCCATCGGCGAGATATCAATGATCTCCACCTTGTCGCTGTTGAGGTGGTTACGCATAAACCCAGCAAACAGGTGCTCGAGCGTGTGGATCCCTTTTTCCGTCAAGTGCTCTTCGTTAGGACGACAAAAACGAAGGTCAAAGACGGTAATCGTATCACCGCTGGGGGTCTGCATCGTTTTTGCAATGCGCACAGCCGGTGCATGCATGCGCGTATGGTCAACCGTAAAACTATCTAATAGTGGCATCTTACCTCCTTTGTTCCTCGCGGCGACCCTTAAAATAGCCACCAGCTCAGATTATCCTCGAGTCGTTGTCGGCAACCTTTTAGCTGCCAACCGTAGTCCTTTGCTTGTTGTTCGACTTTGCGCGCCACGCGTTTTAACCCAGGTTTCCCCTCAAACGAGCCGCGCTGAAATCCACCTCTACCTTCATGGTAAGCCAAATATTGGCGATACACATCCCACTTTGACACCCCGAGTTGGCGGTAGGTTGCATCGGTATACCAGCCAATAAACTGTAACGCGTCGGCAAAGTCAGTACGGGCGCCGCCATTATCTGTGGCTTTTTGATAATCAGACCAAGCCGGGTCTTGCGCCTGCGCATAGCCATAAGCACTACTCACTCGCCCCCACGGCAAGATGCCTAACACATAATCACGCGGGGGCAAAGCATCATGCACAAATGCACTCTCTTGCTTTACGAACGCCATAGCCACTTGGATGGGCGTCCCCCATTCCTCTTCCATATCCACCGCCGCTTCAAACCAGTCGGGGTGTTGGTCGAAGATCGCACAGAGGTTGTTGGGATTATCCGGCGGTGGTGTGGCACATCCTGATACCATCACCACGGTGAAAAGTGCACCAATATGACGGGAAAAGCGCTTCCTGCTCATCGTCGTCCGTCCAATTACCAGCTTTCAGCCATGGGCACATCTTTAAAGTAAGCATTCAAAAACGCTTCAAAGCTTTGTGTATCACTGTCTTCTACCGCTTTTTGACGCGCAACGCTTTGTTTGGCTTCTTGTAAAAAGTCGGCATCACTGTGGATATTGTAAGGCACCTCCGCTAGCGCCGCTTTGTGGTCACGCGCAAGGCTTAGCCCTAGGCCGCCAATTCCACCTTGCGCTATCACGTCAGCGAGAACACGGCCAGATAGTGTGAGCTCTGGGTTATCAAAGCAGGTGATCATCTTGTCACAGACGGTCTCATAACGATGATCCCCAACGGCTTGATCCATCACTTTCGCCAACTGCTTAAGCTCACCCATTACTTGTAATCCCCACTCTGCTTGCGTGAGGGTCTCGCCTTCGCATCCTGTGGTCAGGGTTAACCCTGGTTTGCGGCCTTCGAGTACAATTTTGTTCCAATTGTCACGCCAGCAATTGAGTTCAGGATCAGTCATCGGCTCAGAGGGGGACAAGGCACACCAGGCGACGAACAGATCAAGGAAATGAATCTGATCCTCTTCAATCCCCACCGCGCTGTATGGGTTCACATCCAAAGAGCGGACCTCGATGTACTCGACACCGCCTCGCTCAAGCGCTTCGGTCGGCTTTTCACCGCTTTCGGCATTCCGCTTAGGGCGTATGGGGGCATATAGCTCGTTTTCAATTTGCAGCACATTGGTGTTGAGCTGACGATACGTCTCGCCATCACGAATACCTAGCTTGGCAAACGCGTGTGAGGGGGTACGAATCGCGTTTCTTAAACCTTCAAGATATTGCTCTAGGGTGTTAAAGCCAATTTTTAGTTCCGCTTGCGCATTGTTGGTATACCCCAAGTCACTCAAGCGCAGCGACGTTGCATAAGGTAAGTAACACGTCCCTGACGGCATATGCTCAAAGGGCAATTGGCTTTCCGCATGCTTGATAAACGAGCCACATAAAGCAGGTGACGCACCAAATAGATAAGGGATCATCCAACCATGGCGGTAATAATTACGAATAAGATCAAAGTACCCTTGGGTGACTGACGCTTGGCTTACCGTGTCTGAGTGGTACAAATGCTGCCAAAATGTCTCAGGCAAAGAGATGTTAAAGTGCACTCCTGAGATCACTTGCATGACACTGCCATAGCGATGCTTGAGCCCTTGGCGATACAAGGTCTTCATGCGGCCGATATTTGAGCTGCCGTATTGCGCCAAGGTGATATCGTCTTCCGATGCCACCACGCATGGCATTGACATGGGCCACAATTGTTCGTCGCCCATTTGCTGATAGGTAAAGCGATGGATGTCCTGCAACTCATCCAGCATCCCTTTCACCGAGGTGTTAACAGGCGTAATAAACTCCAACAGCGATTCCGCAAAATCCGTCGTGATCCAACGGTGTGTCAGCGCCGATCCAAGTGTCTCTGGATGCGCCGTCTGCGCTAAGTGGCCTGTTGGCGTAATGCGTAATGCCTCGCGCTCCAATCCGCGGCCAATCCCCTTTAAGGCATCTGGGTTTTGCGCTAAACGCGCTAACCGTTGGGTAAAGTCAGTCAAAATGTATCTCTTATTTTTTAAGCTGCGTGGCGGTCAATATAAACAAGCTATTGCTCAAAAGCCATCACGCAGCGGAGTAAGTTTATCCAAATAGGCTTATCGATAATCAAGCGCTAACCTGCGCACTGGCAAGCCAAGTTGACGTAAGCTATCGCTAAGGCGAGACGCATCCCCGACCACAATAATTTGATAGTCGTTAGGATCAAACCAACGTGTCGCTTGGGCATTCAGCTGTTGCAATGTGATTGATTGCAATAAGGCTTTTTGTGCCTCACGGTAGTTGTCGTCTAAATCAAAGGCCTCAATATGCGCGATCAAGCCTGCTTTTTCCCATGGCGTTTCATAACGCAGCGCATCACGCTGACCACTCGATTGGCGTAAGTAAGCCAATTCTTGTGCGGAAAAGCCATTTTCTTGTGCATGCGCCATTTCTTGCCATAGCGCTTTAATCGCATCGTGTGTCGCATCAGCGCGCACATCGGTACTGACTTCTATGGTGCCTGTCTGCCGGCCTCCATAAACACCGCTATGCGCACCATAGGTATAACCTTTATCTTGACGCAAGTTTTGATTCAGGCGCGCATTAAAATTGCCCCCTAAATTAAAGTTGGCTAAGCGGGTTTTAAACATCGGGCCGGTGGCATCGTAGGGCATACCATGGCGCACCATACGAATACTGGTTTGGGGGGCTTGCGGTTTATCCACCAGCCAAATTTGTGCCTGGTCGTAGTCTTTCGGAACGGCACGCGCCACCTGAGCCGTCGGTGGCATTTGCGCTTGCCACGGCGTGATCCGGTTGGCGAGATTGATCGCATGTTCACGCGAAAGATCACCCACCACAATCAATTGGCTGCCTTGCAATACGTAGTGCTGGCGATAGAAGTGTTTCACATCATCAAGTGTCATCGCTGCAATATCTTCCGCGACACCTCCCTCTGGGGCACGGAAGGTGGCATCTTGATATAACAGCTGGTTTGTCGCTTGGCTAGCTAACCAACCGGCATCATCAGCGCGAGAGGCCATGCCCTCCAATAACTGGGTTTTAACACGATCAAAATCTTTTTCTGCAAAGGTCGGCGAGCGCAAGGTTTTATTGACCAGTTTCAGGGTCTCACCCAGATGCTTTTTCAGTGATGTTACCGTGATTTGTGTTTGGTAACTGTCTGCGTCGACATTGACTTGACTGCCCAGCTTGTCTAGCGCTCGAGTCAGCTGGGCGGCTGACATACCTGCCGCGCCCTCGGTCACCATGGTGGCCGTTAAGTGAGCGATGCCTCGCTGATCGTTAGGCTCCATCAAGGTGCCGGCGGGTAAACGAAGCTGCAAGGTGACCGTGGGTGTCTCGCGGCTCACTGTGCCTGCCAGGTGAATACCATTGTCTAAGTCCGCCCGATAAATGCGTGGCACATTCACCGTGACACTCCCATTCGGAGCCGGGATCTGGGTGCGATCGAAGTCTTCTGGCGTATCACGTCGCGCTAACGTGTCGTGCGGGTTTTGCGTCTGTGCCTGACCATAATCTGGACGTTGATAGATAAAATTCGCTGGCGCCGCCACCAAATCCGTCCGCCCAACGGGGACCACACTGGTGTTCACTGCGGGCTGACCTTTTATCCATTGCCGATAGCTTTCCATCACCTTGTCAGGGGTCACCGCATTAAGGCGTGAAAGGCGCTGATTCATACGGTTTGCATCACCGTAGAGCGTATAATCTCTGGCCAGCTGTGAGACCTTGCCGTCGACACTTTGCAGCGCAAAGATATTATCGGCTTCCACCATGGATTGGATTTGGTCGATATCCTCGTCACTGACTCCTTTCGCCTCAAACTGCGTCAGAGTTTGCGTTAACAAGGTACGGATCTCAGCCAGTGATTGGCCTTGGCGGCCGACACCGTAGATCTCAAACGTACAGGCCAGCTCACCGCACTGATGCGATGCGCCTGCACTTAATAGCTGCCCCGTTTGCACGAGGGATTGATAAAGCACACTGTCACGCCCTTGCCCCAACACATTGGCTAGCACGCCCAAGCGCGTCGTGGTATCCGTCTCAGGCACACTGGTAGGAAAGGTCATTACCAATACCGGTTGCGAGACCTTGTCTTCCAATGTCACAAAGCGAGGGCCGTCCAGCGTGACGGGCTGAGGTTTCGCCTCTGGTATTGATGGGCCTTGAGGAATATCACCAAAGTATTTTTTCACCCAAGCAAGGGTTTGCTGAATATCGATGTCGCCACCAATGGTGAGGGTGGCATTGTTCGGCCCATACCAGCGCAGAAAGAATTGCTTGAGATCGCCGACATCGACACGGTTAAGGTCCTCAACGTAACCAATCACCGGCCATGAGTATGGGTGACCCTCAGGGTAGAGTGCTTGATTAATCGTCTCGTTTACACGGCCATAAGGAACATTGTCTATCCGAAATGCGCGTTCGTTTTTCACCGTGTCACGCTGCACTTCAAATTTGCGTTGAGAGACCGCATCGAGCAAAAAGCCCATGCGATCAGATTCAAGCCAAAGGACACGCTCAAGCTCGTTAGCCGGCACGGTCTGGTAATACTGGGTGGTGTCACGGTTGGTTGAGCCATTGTTATAGCCCCCTACTTCTTTTATGCGCTTGCCGTGATCGTCCACATGCTCTGAGCCTTCGAACATCATATGCTCAAAAAAGTGTGCGAAGCCAGATTTCCCCGGCTCCTCGCGGGCAGAGCCCACGTGATAACGCACATCAACGTTGACAAGAGGGTCGGAGTGATCCTCATGCAACAGCACCGTCAGTCCATTATCTAATTTAAATTGTTGATAAGGAACTTGGGCACTGCCCGCTGGGGGCGAGACAGTTTTGATCCACGTAATGCCCTCAGGCGTTTGAGTGGGTGAAGAGCCAGTCAGTTGGCACCCTGACAAGACAGATAATAAGAAAAATGTGGCGAGCAATAAACGTGGCATAGAATCATTCCTAACCGGCTACCCAACGAAATGAAATCACAATCACTAGGTAGCGCGATGCTTTTGCAACAAAGATAATCAGCCAGCACCAAGATTGGCGAAGGCGCAGCCAACCGGCCACCACGCAAAGCGGATCACCCATAATCGGAACCCAACTTAATAGCAAGGCAGCATAACCATAGCGTTGCAGCCCAGCGAGCGCTCGGCGGTGCCATGATTGACGCGGTTGATAATCGGGCAGCCAACGCCCAATGGCGTAGTTGGTCATACCACCGAGCGTATTGCCGACCGTGGCAATCGCCACAGCGATCCCATCCACGAATGAGTGCTGGGTTAATAAATACACCAGATTGGCTTCAGAGCCACCAGGCAATAAGGTCGCACTTAAAAAGCTGGTGGCAAATAAGGTTGCCAGCAGCATCCAATCGTCCATTCGACCTCATGCAGTATCATTGGTTCAGCGCCTACGACAAAGCGCTCCCCCGGGGTGAATGGTTAAGCCGAGGGCATTTCCAACACACGCTTACCACGTGTATGACCTGTTTCTAACGCTTTGTGCGCCTGTGCGCCCTGTTCAAGCGGGTAGACGGCCGCGATATCTATTTTCAGATCGCCCTGATCAAGCATGTCGAGCAAGCGCTGAGTCTGCCAAGTATTTGGATCAACCAACATACCTGTCGCCTTCAGCCCTCGCTCGGCAGCCGCGGAGGTAATGGTATCGCGCGTATTAGTGGGGACGGTGACAATACGCCCACCTGTTTTCAGGCCTGCTAATGCATCAATGGCGGTGTCTCCTCCCACCAAATCAATCACCAGATCAAATTCACCAT
Source organism: Salinivibrio sp. HTSP (assembly GCF_003390965.1). Classification (NCBI taxonomy): domain Bacteria; kingdom Pseudomonadati; phylum Pseudomonadota; class Gammaproteobacteria; order Vibrionales; family Vibrionaceae; genus Salinivibrio; species Salinivibrio sp. HTSP. The sequence goes on along the minus strand of NZ_PXUD01000029.1, from coordinate 4,572 downwards.
TGGCGGTAGCCCAATGCGGTTGATGGTAATCGATCGGTGTCGCATCCAGTTGACGTAAAAAGGCATGATTGTTTTCAGAAGCCGTGGCAAAAACCTGGGCCCCGAGACGAACGGCTAACTGTACCGCAAGGTGCCCGACGCCGCCGGCGCCGGCTAAAATCAATACTTTTTCGTCACGCGCCAGTTTACCATGCTCAAGTGCTTGCCAAGCCGTCAGCCCTGCCAATGGCACTGCGGCGGCATCCACCATAGGCACACTCGGCGGCACGGTTGACAACAAGCCAGCATCGGCGACCACATATTGGCTGTATCCCCCGCCTTCGGTGGGAAAACCAATCATCCCAGCGACACGATCCCCCACATCAAACTTGCTTTCATTGGTGCCATTCGCCACCACTACCCCGGCAACGTCATAGCCAGGCACCCAAGGCAAATGATCGCGATTATGCTCAGCAGCCCAACCAAGCCCTGCTCGCGTTTTTGCATCAATGGGGTTAACCCCAGCCGCTTTTACTTGAATCAACACCTGCTCTTCAGAGGGCGACGGAATCGAACGGTTGACTGGGGTAAGTACCTCTGGTGCACCAAATTCAGTGATTGCAAGTGAGAGATTATTCGACATATTGACTCCTTTCGCATGCCATTGTGCTTATGCTGGCGTATCTATTAATAGTATTCGCCTTGACGACGAGATAAAGCACAGAGCCATTGCAAAGCGTAAACCTCTAGTCTTAACAAAAAAAGCGGCAGACTCAATGCCTACCGCTATTTTCTTTTTATCGATTCGGTATCAAATCACTGAAGGCTAGCCGACCAAAGCCAGCAAAATCCCGGCCGCGACCGCAGAGCCCAACACACCGGCCACATTGGGTCCCATCGCATGCATTAATAAGAAGTTATGCGGGTTGGCATCGAGTCCTACTTTGTTAACCACTCGGGCCGCCATCGGAACGGCTGATACACCGGCTGCCCCAATCAATGGGTTGATAGGATCGCGGCTAAAGCGGTTAAGGATTTTGGCCATTAATACCCCAGTTCCGGTGCCGATGCTAAATGCGACGGCGCCCAATACCAAGATCCCTAAGGTTTCAAACTGAAGAAACTTATCGGCTTCCAATTTGGAGCCTACCGCCAGACCAAGGAAAATGGTGACAATGTTGATCAGCTCATTTTGCGCCGTGCCCGATAAACGGTCCACCACGCCACACTCTCGCATCAAGTTGCCAAGACAGAACATACCAACCAGCGGGGTCGCCGAGGGCAAGAACAAGATGGTCATCATCAGCACTGCCAGCGGAAACAGGACCTTCTCTGTCTTCGACACATGACGGAGTTGCTTCATCTCAATCTTGCGTTCGCTATCAGAGGTAAACAACTTCATGATAGGTGGCTGAATAATGGGTACCAACGCCATATAGCTATAGGCTGCGACGGCAATGGCGCCGAGCAAATCCGGTGATAATCGACTGGCGAGGAAGATAGCTGTCGGCCCATCCGCGCCCCCAATGATGGCAATGGAAGCGGCATCTTGGAGGCTAAACGCCATGCCTGGCACCAAGTTAAGTAAAATGGCCCCAAACAAGGTAGCAAAAATACCAAACTGTGCCGCGGCACCGAGCAACAAGGTGCGCGGGTTAGCGATCAGCGCGCCAAAATCGGTCATCGCCCCCACCCCCATAAAGATCAGCAGGGGGAATACGCCAGTATCAATCCCGACATGGTAGACATAGTAGAGCAGGCCGCCTGGCTCGTTAAAACCGGCATTGGGTATATTCGCCAATATGGCGCCAAAACCGATAGGTAGGAGCAACAGTGGCTCAAACCCACGTCGAATCGCCAAAAAGAGCAATAGACAGCCCACGGCAATCATTACCAACTGTGGCCACTGGAAGTTTGCCAGTCCAGTTTCCGACCACAGGATCATTAATCCTTCCATGCTGCCCTCTTATCCTAAGTGCAATAACGGCATGCCGACGGTCACAGCATCGCCTTCTTTCACTTGTACGTCTTGGACGGTGCCCGCATGGGCAGCTCGCACCTCGGTTTCCATCTTCATCGCTTCCAAGATGATCAGGACATCGCCTTCCTGGACATGCTCCCCTGGGGTGACCATCACCTTAAAAATGTTCCCTGCCAGAGGGGCCGTCACCGGCTCAAGGTTGCTTGGCGCAGCTTGAGGGGCTGGCGCACTCGTCGATACTGGCGCCTGACTCACTGGCTGAATATCACCCAGCGCCCCATCTGGCCCTACATCGACCTGATAGACCTGACCGTTAACACGCACGCTGTAGGTTTCCACGTCACCCCTGCCTGATTGCTCAGGTACGGCGGGTGCAGGTGTTGGCTCCCCGGTTGGTACTGGTTCAAACGCTTCAGGGTTACCTCGGTTTTGTAAGAATTTCCACCCCACCTGCGGGAACAGGGCATACGTCAGCACATCATCAATGGTCTGATCCGCTAAAGTGACATTCTCGGCCGCGGCTTTGTCGGTCAGTGCTTGAGTCAGCGCGTCCATTTCCGGCTCCAGCTTATCAGCAGGGCGACAGGTGATTGCCTCTTCGCCATCTAACACGCGAGCCTGGAGTGTTGCATTAACCGGCGCGGGGGCTTTTCCATACTCCCCTTTGAGTAATGCAGCCGTCTCTTTGGTAATACTCTTGTAGCGCTCACCGGTCAGCACGTTAATCACCGATTGAGAGCCGACAATTTGCGAAGTCGGGGTGACTAAGGGGATATAGCCTAAATCTTCACGGACCCGGGGAATTTCCTCCAACACTTCGTCCATTTTGTCGGTCGCCCCCTGCTCTTTAAGCTGGCTCTCCATATTGGTCAGCATGCCGCCGGGCACTTGTGCAATCAAAATACGTGAGTCGACGCCTTTAAGCTGCCCTTCAAATTGCGCGTATTTTTTACGCACGGTGCGGAAATAAGCGGCAATGGACTCAAGCTTATTCAGATCGAGGTTCGTTTCACGCTCAGTGCCTTCGAGCATCGCGACCACGGTTTCAGTCGGCGTATGCCCGTAGGTTTGGCTCATTGAAGAAATGGCGGTATCGAGCACATCTAGGCCCGCTTCAACCGCTTTGACGGCGGTGGCCGTCGATAATCCCGTGGTGGCGTGACAATGCAAGGATAGGGGGATATCACACGCCGCTTTGATACGGCTCACCAGCTCATGGGCTTCATAAGGCTTTAGCAAACCAGACATGTCTTTAATGCACAACGAGTGACAGCCAAGATCTTCCAACTGTTTGGCCAAGTCTGTCCAGGTGTCCATGGTGTGCACGGGACTGGTGGTGTAAGAGATGGTGCCTTGCGCATGCGCACCGACTTCCACCGCCGCGCCCACCGCTGCTTGGAAGTTGCGCACATCGTTCATCGCATCAAAGATCCGGAACACATCCATGCCATTTGCATGTGCGCGCTCGACAAACTTGTGTACCACATCATCGGCGTAGTGGCGATAACCCAACAGGTTCTGACCACGCAACAGCATCTGCATCGGCGTATTTGGCATCGCTTTTTTGAGCTCTCGCAAGCGCACCCAAGGATCTTCACCCAGGTAGCGAATACAAGCATCAAAGGTCGCCCCACCCCAGGTTTCCAGTGACCAAAAACCAATTTGATCCAGCTCGGCGGCAATCGGCAACATATCGTCCAAACGCAGACGTGTGGCAAACAACGACTGATGGGCATCACGCAATACCACATCGGTAATAGCTAACGGCGTAGACATAACAAACTCCTTTTTTATATGTGCCTGGCCACTCAACGGTGACGTTGGCGGTACTGCTGAACAGCGACAGTGATCGCGGCAATCACATCCGGTGAAGGCTGCGATACGTCAGGTGCTGCTTGGGCTTTGGGCTGAGCGGCTGCTTTCGCCGCGGCAGGGGGGATAGGGTCACCAAAACGTTCCAGTTGGCGGACCAAAAAAATTAATATCGAAAGAAATACAAATACCACAACCATGCCGGTTAACATCAGCATCGTTGCCTGTTCTAAAAGCGGGCCTAAATCCATGGTTTCTTCCTTGTCACACTCACTATTGCTTACTTCTAAGCAGTGATTGCCCCCATTATTATCCATTTATTTTGGTGGCAAACTCATCAACGGCGTTCAAAATACTAACAATTCGTATCAATGACAATCTGGCGATTGCGTTTTTGTTACCTCATAACGCCCACCAATGGGCATTTTTAGCCACTTCGCGATCAAACCAAACAAACTAAGTGTTTATATACAATTACCGTCAATACAGGGCCGAGGGCCACTGACGCGAGCACCGAATAAAATGGGGAACGATACCAATTTTCAGACTATCGCACTTTTGGAAAAAACCTTTTTCCTATCGTGATTATTTGTATCAACTGTCCAAACGACGCACTGAACGTGACAGACAAGCAATCAAAACGTAAAGGGAGATATAAAAGAAACGCAGAGAGACATGAAGAGGTCAACGATAACTATCGAAGCGATAGAAGTAAACGAAGGATGGTATGCGATAAGGCAGAGAAGCGAGCAAAATGGCGCGTCCGGGAGGATTCGAACCTCCGACCGCCTGGTTCGTAG